>JAQIDA010000320.1 GCA_027858275.1 Candidatus Kapaibacterium sp.
AGTCGAAGAAATGCGCTTGCTCGGCAAGGAAGTTGATCTTACTGACGAACTCAAGATTTTAGAAGAGAAAGTTGAGGAACTGCGTTTGACTATTTATAATAATCTCACTCGCTGGCAAAGAGTTCAAATAGCAAGACATCCCGAACGCCCTTATACATTGGACTATATCGAAAATATTTTTGAAGATTTCAACGAATTGCACGGCGACAGAACTTTCCGTGACGATCCTGCTATGGTAGGCGGAATGGCCACTCTCAACGGTATGCCGGTGATGGTTGTCGGTCAGCAAAAGGGACGTAACACGAAAACGAAAGTCATTCGCAATTTCGGAATGGCTAATCCGGACGGTTACCGCAAGGCAAATCGTTTGTTCCGACTTGCAGAAAAATTCAACAGGCCGATTATAACCTTCTTGGATACTCCCGGAGCCGCTTGCGGTTTGGAAGCTGAAGAGCGAGGTCAAGCAGAAGCGATTGCGAGCAATTTAGTATTGATGTCGTCTTTGAAAGTTCCTATCATCTGTGTAGTAATAGGAGAAGGCGCGTCCGGCGGAGCAATCGGAATCGGAGTAGGAGACAGAATTCTCATGCTCGAAAATTCTTGGTATTCAGTCATTTCTCCGGAATCTTGCTCAAGTATTTTGTGGCGAAGCTGGGACTTCAAAGAACAAGCCGCAGAAGCCTTGAAATTAACAGCGGAAGATTTGAAAGAGCACGGCATCATCGACGAAATAATCCCCGAACCGGTCGGCGGAGCACATCGCAAACGAGATGAGATGTTTGAAATATTGAAAAAAATTCTTTTGAAAGAATTGAAAAAATTATCCGGGAAATCAACTTCCGCACTCGTTAAAAAACGTCGCCAAAAGTACTATGATATTGGCGTTTGGGACGAAGAAAAATAGGAAACAGATAAAAATAAATAATCGGACAGTCAGCGGCTCAGCAGGCTGTCCGTTGTAATTAATAAAAAAAGGGTTTGATATAATGTAGTGTAGGAAGATTAAAGATAGGAACCACCCCCTAGCCCCCTCCTTTGCAGGCGGGGTGACAAGAATAAGATTTGGGGGAGTGGATTATTCTTGTCTTTGTTTTGCTCCCAATGCCGTTGACTTAAAGATATTTTCGTTCACTGAGCGGAGTCGAAGTGTCTTTGCCGTCTTTCGATAAGAAGATGAATACAGAAAAGAAAATAAGACACTTCGACTCCGCTCAGTGAACGAGCTTAAGTCAACAGCATTCGCATTGCTCCCCGTTCAGTCTAAGGAGTGGGTTGGATAAGAATAAAATTTATTAGGTCAACAATTCTTGTCTCCATCTTGCTCCCCCGCCTGCAAAGGAGGGGGTTGGGGGGTGGTTCAGATCTTATTATGTCATAACCCAAAAAATGAAACAAAAGAAACAAAATGGAGATTATTTGAACCCGATTGTAAAATTCATGCGCTCAGTAAAGGAAAAAACCGAATCATTTGCCGACAAGCCTTATGCAATGGCGGCATTATTTTTCCTTGCATTTGCGGAATCCTCCTTTTTCCCGATTCCTCCGGATGTTCTGCTGATTGCGATAGCAGTTTCCGCATCACACAAGGCACTGAAAGCCGCTCTGTGGTGTTCCCTCGGATCAATTCTTGGCGGAATTCTCGGTTATTATATCGGTTACGGTCTGATGGAATCTGTCGGACAGCCGATTGTAGAATTCTATAACGGACAGGAAAAATGGGAATTCTTTGTTAAATCCTATCAGGAATGGGGAGTTTGGTTCTTAGCAATCGCCTCTTTCACACCGATTCCTTATAAAATTTCAACGATAGCGTCCGGTGCTGCCCAATTAGATTTCTTTTCATTCGTGACGGTCTCCGCACTTGGTCGTGCCGCCAGATTCTTCCTCGTAGGAGGCTTGATGTACAAATTCGGCCCGACGTTCAAATTCTATATCGATAAATACTTCGACAAATTGTCGATTGCCTTTGTAATTCTCTTAGTCGGCGGTTTTGCGGCTATGAAGTTTTTGCTGTAAGTGAATAAATAACTATTCTGATTGGGTTGGGCAAAATAAATGAAAAAAATCCTCTATATCTGGAAAGGCGCATATCCTTGGGATGTTCGCGCCGAAAAAGTCTGCACTGCTTTGATCAAAGCCGGGCATGAAGTCTATATGCTTGCCCGTTGGACCGGCGAGGAACTTGAACGAGAGACAGTTGACGGGATAAATGTCATCAGAGTCGGGTATAAACGGAAGCCAATCGACAGTTTGCCGCTGTCTCTGAATCCTATGTGGCGAAAAGCTATCCGCTCGGCAATTATTGAGACCAAACCCGATTTACTGATCGCTCGTGAGATAATGCTTGCTCGCGCAAGCGGAAAAATTGCTCACAAATTCAAACTTCCTATGATAATTGATATGGCCGAGCATTATCCTGCCGCAATGCGCGGATGGGAAAAATATACAAAGACTTTTCTCAGACGCTTGGTGACCTGTTACGTAAAAGTTCCGGATCGTGTGGAGAAGTCAGCCGTGAAAGTTGCGGACGGTATAATGATTGTCAGCCCGGAACTTACAACCCGAATCAATCGAGAATACGGATATCCGGTTGATAAAATTCAAGTAATAAATAATACTCCCGAAAAGGCATGGTTCGAGGGAGTTCGAATCGGATGCTCCAATCCGGTGAAAGAATTCGCTTATCACGGATTTATGACACCTGATCGCAATCTTGATATGATGGTGAGAGGATTCATTCTCGCTGCTGAACAAGATCCTGATATTCGCCTCACTATCAGCGGAGACGGCGAGACTTTCGCCTTATGCAACGATTTAGCGACGAAATCGAAAGTTTCTGACAGAATTATCTTCACAGGTTCATACAAGCATTCTGAAATAAAAAAACTCTACGGAGACACTGATATTGGATTTCTCCCGTTTAAAAATAATGAGTTTATTAATCATATAATCGCCAATAAGTTGTTTGATTATATGGCTGCCGGCAAGCCGATCATAGTTTCACAAGCCGATCCGATGGTCAGACTAATTGAAGAAACCGGCGCCGGGATTATTGCCGATTGTAACGACCCTGAGAAAATCGCCGAGGCAATTATAAATATAAGAAATGCTGATACCGAGACTATGTCGGCAAACGGGATCAAATCTTTCCGTGAGAAATACAACTGGGATTACGACGCGGCAAAAGTGAACGAATTTATCAATAAATATCTCTAAAGATGCCAAAAATTATTTCAAATACAGTGCAGGCTCACATTGCCTGTTTCCCGAAAGGCAGCGATCGACCTTTGTTCCTCCTGCTCAAGAGAGCAGAGAACGAAACGATCTATCCTAACGTTTGGCAGGCCGTCACGGGTTGGATAGAACTGGGGGAGACCGCACTGGAAACAGCTCTCAGAGAATTAAAAGAAGAGACCGGGCTTGTCCCGAAAAAATCATGGACAGTGCCTTATATCACATCGTTTTTCGACGCAAAAAAAGACGAAATTCATCTGTCTCCCGTATTTGGATTCCTTGTTGATGAAGACGCTGAAATCAAACTATCAAATGAGCATTGCGCCTTCGAGTGGCTGTCCTATGAAGATTGTTGTGACAGATTGATTATTCCGACGCATATAGAAGGTACTAAAGTATTTTGTGATTTCATTCTTTGCGGTTCAAGCGGGGAGAGCTATGAGATAATTAATACTTAGAATGAAAAGAAGAAATTAAATTTATACAAACTAAAAGATGATTTACTATGAAAACTTATAAACTATTTAGCATGGTAATATGCGCAACTTTTTGTGCGGCAGTATTTTCGGGATGTGGAAACAATTCTGCTGAAGATAACAATCCTCAAAACAAGGAAATTAGTAAAATGGAACAAGAATTCAATAAATTTGCAAATGAATATAAAGCGACTTTTAAACCGCTTACAATTGATTTGTATACTAAATATTTCGAAGCTGCAGTCAGCGGCGATCCTGATACTTGGGCAAAGCTTGCTCAACTTGAAATGGATATGAATAAAATCATGACTGACGATAAAAAGTCATTCAAATTACTCAAAAAATTTAATGCGTCCGATGAAATCACAAATCCTGTAACCAAGAGAGAAATTACTGCTATCTATAATGAATATTTGAGTAAGCAAGTCGATACTGAAAAACTTAACGCAATGACTAAATTGCAGACGGAAATAGAACAGAAGTACAATAATTTCCGCGCCAAAGTAGGCGACAAAGAATATTCTGACAATGAAATTGAGGATGTGCTTTCTAACTCAACTGACAGCAAAGAATTAGAAGCCGTTTGGCTTGCTCATAAACAAATCGGACCACTCGTTGCCGATGATGTTTTGAAACTTGTTAAAATGAGAAACGAAGTTGCTGTAGAACTGGGGTTTGACAACTATCATACAATGAGTTTGACGATGAGTGATCAGAATCCTGCTGACATAGAAAAGCTTTTTGATGAATTGGATGAACTCACTCGTGATGCTTTTGCGAAGTTGAAAGCTGAAATTGACGATAACATCTCAAAAAAATGCGGAATAAAAGCAGAAGAACTTATGCCTTGGCACTATCAGAACAGATATTTCCAGGAAGCCCCGCAAATTTACGCAGTTGATCTGGATAAGTATTACGAAGACGTAGATATCGAAGATGTTACAAAAAAATACTTCGCCGGTATCGGTCTGCCCATTGAAGATATGGTTGCAAAATCAGATCTCTACGAAAAACCCGGTAAAAACCAGCATGCTTTCTGTATTGATATTGATCGCGACGCCGGTGATATCAGAGTGCTTTGTAACATCAAGGCAAACAACAACTGGATGAATACTAATTTACATGAATTCGGGCACGCTCTGTTCGAAAAACATCTTGCAAAAGATCTTCCTTGGTCACTCAAAGAGCCGGCACACATATTTACTACTGAAGCAATCGCAATGATATTCGGAAGATTCGCGTCATCACCACAATGGATGCAGGATAACATCGGTATGGACCCTGAAGAAGCAGCTTCAATTGCTGTTGTATCCGCGAAAATCAGATCGCTTGAGCAATTAGTTTTCTCAAGATGGTCACAGGTTATGTACAGATTTGAAAAATCAATGTATGCCAATCCGGATCAGGATTTGAACAAACTTTGGTGGGATCTCGCCGAACAGTATCAAATGATTAAGCGTCCTGCTGACCGCAACGCGCCTGACTGGGCATCAAAAACACATATAGCCTCAGCACCCTGCTATTATCACAACTATCATCTCGGCGAATTACTCGCGTCGCAGCTCTATTATACAATTTCAGAAAAAGTTCTGAAACAAGATCCGACTACAGATATGAGCTTTTCAGGTAAACCTGAAGTAGGGGAGTACCTAATCAAAAACATTTTTGCTCCCGGAGCGAAATACTATTGGAATGATATGATCGAAAAAGCAACCGGCGAAAAATTGACTGCAAAATACTATGCTGCTCAATTTGTGAAATAGAATTGCTAAAAAAAACATCGAAAGCCCGTTGAGGCTTCCGATGTTTTAGACTTTTCATTTGATGCAGGACAGATTGTTCGCCGTCCTGCGTCACAAAAGTTTCTTCGTTTATCCCTTGTGGACGAGATGTCTTATATCATATCCTCAACATCATCATGCTTTGTAAAGATTCCTTTGATCAAATCAGATATTTTAACCCATAAGAGATAGAACGAAGGAATAACAAACAGACCGAGAATCGTTGAGCTTATTAAGCCTCCAATACTAACCACACCCAGAGGTATACGCATTTCTCGTCCTGCATCTCCGATACCCAAAGCCATCGGGAGCATACCGAGAGTAATAGCTATTGATGACATAAGGATTGGTTTCAACTTTGTACCGCACGCTTCAACCAATGCTTCGCGGGCACTGTAGCCTTTTTCGCGATAGAGAATGTTGGTATAATCCAACATCAAAATCGCATTATTCACTACGATACCGATAAGCATGACTATCGCCATTTGTGATGTTATACCAAGGGCTATATCAAACCAATAGAGCGAGAGCAACACTCCGGACATAGCCAAAGGAATAGTCAGCAAAATGAAAATCGGCTGAACGAAACTTTCCAATATGGCCGCCAGAAGCATATACGTAAGGAGAATGGCAAGCATGAAAGCAAATATGAAATCAGCCATCGCTTCATTCATCATTTTCGTCATACCGCCCCATTTGTATCCGTAGCCCGGCTCAAAGTTGATATTATCTAATTTTTTAGTAATTTCATTTGTTACGGTTCCAACCTTCTCTTCGGCAGAGTTTCCGGCCGAAAACATAATTGATGTAAATTTATCACGATGCAGAATTTTAGAATATCCTTTTGTGAATTTCACATCCGCAAGCTGTGACAATCTGAATGTTCCGGCTCTTGATACTACCGGAATGTTTCCGATTTTCTCGGGGGAATTGACTGATTCGTCATCAAGTGTCACAAGAATATCATATTCATTGCCCGATTGGCGATACTGAGAGGATACGATACCTTCAATAGACGCTCGAACCGTATATGCAACGTCCATAACCGTTAAACCGGCGTCAGAGAGCATCTTTCTGTTCGGATAAATCGAAATTTCCGGTTTACCTGATCTTGAACTGTTATCAAGATTTATCAATCCTTTTATCCCGCGAATCTCTTTGTTCACAATGTCTTTATAGTGTTCAAGTTTGTCGTTATCTTGTCCCATTACAAAGAATTGAATAGGATCACCGCCTCCTTTGCCCATGCTTTCTTGAGCTTGGATTTTGATTTTTGCGTTCGGCACAGCCGATACATCTTTAATCATCGTAGATACCATATCAGTGATACCAATTTCGCGATATTTGACATCGACGAGCTTGATAGTCATCGTGGCTAAATTAGTACCTATATTCCCATCATCCTGTTTGCCGAGTGTGGTCAATATATGCTCGACTTCAGGGTGTTTCTTGATAATATCCTCAATTTCTGCCATGAGTTTAGCTGTTTCATCAAGGTTCGTGCCTTCAGGGAGTTCTGCCTTCAAATCAATTTCACCTTGATCCTGAAGGGGCATAAATTCAGATCCGATTTTATCACCGACAGCCCAAATAATTCCGACTGTAAGAGCAAATGCAAACACAATTGTTGCCAAGGAGAGCGATTTGTATTTCAAAACAAAATCAAGCATTTTTCTGTATATATTTGAATACCAAGCGTCAAAATTATCCATCATTCTGCCGATTCTGTTTGGTTTGATTTCTTTAGGAAGAATCAAGGAGGCCAGCATCGGAGTAAGTGTGAATGACATTACCAATGAGAATATCGTTGCGAAGGATGCGGCAAGAGCAAGTTCTGCAAGGAACATACCAACCATTGAACTCATATTAGCAATCGGTATGAACACAACAAGGTTGGTCAACGTTGCCGCAAAAACCGCAACCGTTACTTCGGAAGTACCTTCATAAGCTGCTTTTTTCTTTTTCTTGCCCATAGCCTTATGTCTGAAGATATTTTCGATCACAACTACTGAGTTTGCTACAAGCACCCCGACAGATACCGAGATCCCCATCAATGACATCATGTTCAATGACATGTCGAACATACCGAACAGCATGAAAGTTGATATAATCGAAGTAGGCATGGACATGGCAACAATGAATGTCGCTCTCAAGTCATGCAAGAAGATCAGCAAAACGATTGAAGTGAATAATACTCCGAGAAGAATATTCATCAATGTGTCATTGACAGTGCTGTTTACGAATTCAGAGTTATCTTTAACTAATTTGAGTTCGCAACCTGCCGGAAGAGCTGCTTGAATTTCGGGAAGCGATTCTCTTACAGCGTCGGCAACATCAACAACATTACCGTCAGAACTCTTGATTATTGATAACAAAACAACATTGTCAT
>JAQIDA010000324.1 GCA_027858275.1 Candidatus Kapaibacterium sp.
GATTATAATGGATATATATTCATCATCTATCGAATTATTTAAAATAAGATTTATTCTATCCATCGCATCAATAACTGAATCAATAGCACTCTCAAAAGAAAGGATATTTCTTTCTATAGGATTTCTAACTTTTTGGCATGAAATTGTGCCAACTAAAAGCACAAAAAGCAACACTAATATTTTATTTCCCATAATATCCTCTTAATATCATTTCTGTATCAATACCATTGTCAAAAAGACCATACCAATTTGATCCATCTAATACAGACCCTGTGAGTATTCCATATAAACCGGCTCCTTGAACAGCGTTTACTTCCAATATTCCCATAGATCTTGCCGCAACACCATAAAAATAGTTCCCAAAATCAGCGGGAGTAAAAAACTCCCCGTTTACAAAACCACCGCCATTTTTTGTGAAAACACTTCCCATAAAAGCTTTAGGATTCATAAATTCTGTTCCCGCACCTTTCCACTGCAAAGTGCCAAAATAGATTAATTTATCATCATAAGAGAAAAACGAACCTCCCAAAAATTCTTCCAGAGTTTCACCTATTGTGCTAAAATATATTTCCATTACTGAAACTCGTATATTGAATTCGTCCGTTAAATCTACTTTGTTTTCCACTTTCTTTTTATTACTATCACCTAAAGCCTTATAATCAATATTACTATAATCAAAGGTCTTCTTATCTCCGCTTTTCTTTTTCTTCCCGCCGGCATCAGTTCCCTTGCCGTCATCGCCGGTGCGAGCTGTTTTACTTCCGACTGACGAAAACAAACTTCCGATCGCATTTCCGATTGAAGAGAAAAATGAGCCGACACTGCCGGAACCGCCAAAGTTTTTCATAGGGTCATAATTAAAATCCACAGCAAGCATTGACGGTCCTATGCCGTGCATATAAGCCCATGATTCCGTCAAAAATCCTTTGCTGTGTTCATATGCCTCTATATTCAGTGCTAAGTTGTCTTCAGCAGCTTCTGCTGAGAAAATATATGCCAAACTCATCAACTTATTCCCTTTCTCATCCACAGGCGCAAGCCCGCTGGGATCTTTCCAATTCACCGGAGAATTAAAAGCATAATTATAAGCGCCTTGATTCCTGAAAGCCTCAAAGAGGGGATCTACTGATAAGAATCGTCCTAATACAGGATCATATTGTCTTGCTCCCATGTGTAGGGTTCTAATAAACTTTGCCAAACCAACTCAATCTAAAAACCAACCTAACAGAGAATTATCAAACAGTACAACCGTATAAAGATAAAAAACATACGCTAAAGTATTTCTTATCATGTATTTGTAATAGTCTTTGAAATATTCAAAGTCACGTTTTATTAATCTAATTAGCAGATTTATGATATATAGAGCTACACTAAGAAATAGAACAAACAATAACCCAACCATTAATTTTTGATTATTTCCCATCCCAATTTGTTTGACGTCATTTATTTTCAACCATGGTTCAGACCCTATCTCAATATACACTACTAAAATATTAATCCAATAATAAAATGTTGTAAATAAAGGTATTATCCAAAAGTATCTCTCTATTAAATAATTTATCCTTTTCATATATTACTCCAATATTTGTTATAATCCTAATCTTTATAATTATATATGCGTTCTAATTTAGAATATTTTATCCATAGAATTCTAAATTTTACTGTGCTTTTATCATTTCTAAAATCAAGTCCTTGCCAACCTGGTGAATAGTGAAGAAACGAAACTGAATTAGTGATCCAACCTATATCTCCGCCTTTAACTAATACTTTGTCTCCTTTATAAATAAGAGTAGCTCCATCAGTTACTTTAAAAACACCATCTCTTGACGCAAATCCATCAATTTCGTCGTCGTGTTTTTCGCCTGCCTTAACTATTGCTGCATCGTCACCTTCTTCTGATAACACCCAAATATCTTCATCTGAATCATTCCATATTGCAGGTTCATCAGATGATCCCAAAAGCCCATCAAACCAACCTCTAATTGTTCCTAAAAGATGTTCAATAACCGGTAAATCCTCTTCACTTTTTTCTTCTAAAAGGGTTTCAGAGTTGTCATAATCATAATCCTCAAGTTCTTTCCCAACCAAATCATCTGGATCGGTCTCCTCATCATCGTCATTGCTATTCCCACCTGACGAGCTGACACCACCCGATGAACCACCACTTCCTCCTGCATCTCCCAAACGTGATCCTTCGCCGTAGGTTGCCCAAGGATCTAAATAGTCTTCAAAGATAAAATCCGGTAAGCTTAGATTTAAAAATTTAAATGCCAAAAATGGATCTCTGATCATCTCTGCTGTTAAATCTTCCTGCATATTTATATTATCTATCAGCATATTAGGATCAAAAGAAGGATTTGGGGCAACTAACAACTTATTCCCTTTCTCATCCACCGGTGCAAGCCCTGATGGGTCTTTCCAATTCACAGGAGAATTAAAAGCGTAATTATAAACACCCTGATCTCGGAAAGCCTCAAACAAAGGATCAACAGAAAAGAACCGTCCTAAAACGGGATCATATTGTCTTGCTCCCATGTGAGTATAAGAACTCTCAAAATCATTTTCAGCATCTCGCCAACTCAGACGAGGAATCATTGTCGTAGAGTCATAGACTTCTCCGAACGGTTTGTAATCGAATGCTTGGAAAGATGTAGTGTTATCGCTCAAATCCAAACTAATAATAGCCCTTGTCGAGCCGATATGATGTTGAATACGATAATTCTTAAAGCCTTCCGAATTAAGCGAACTCATACGTCTTTCAATCGCTCCGCCCGCCGTCAGACACTTTCTTTGAGTGTCTGACATCTTCACGAAATTAAAACTGACCCGTACCCAAAAGCACTAATGTGCAAGCCTGTTCATAAGGAATTCCGGCTTTTTTCAGAGCTGCGCCGAGGAGTTCGGATTCTGTTCCGGGATTCATTATCACACGACCGGGATTCAATTTAACAATACTTTCAATCATTGGTTCGATACGAGCCGGTCCGACGTATAGAGTTAAAGTATCGATTTTTTTATCTATCGCTTCCAAGTTTGGAAGCACTGTAAATCCGTCCACTTCCTTCAAAGTCGGGTGAATCGGAATAACGGGATAGCCGTTTTCGGTTAATTTAGTCAAAGCTTTGTGAGCGTAACGTTCGGGTTTGTTGCTGGCGCCGAGCAGAGCGACAAGGTGATCAGGGTGTGTCATGGCATACTTTCATGTTTATTAAAACTAATTTATTAATAATCGATTCATTATGTTAGAGACTGAATTGATTCAATATTTATTTTAGAAATTTGAGCGGGATATTTTGAAATTCAAAAAAAAAGCTTATATTACGAACAATATGATTGCTGAAAATCTCCGGACTTTTTCCGGTATTAATGAATTGAAAAATCGTAATTTTACTCCCTAAAAGGAAAGGATAGATATAAGATAATTTCTACAGCATGATTTTAGCTGTAATTTTGAGGAAACTCGTGATGAATTTCAAGGCTTTCGCGCTTATCATATTATTCCTGAGTAATATGCCGCTTCTCCGAGCGAACATTGTTATATCGGAATTTTCCGCTTCTTCCTCCGAAGTCGTTTTCGATAATGACTTTGATTCTCCCGATTGGATCGAGCTTTTCAATACTTCCGATACCGATTTAAATATCCATAACTACAGAATATCTGACCACTTTGATTATAACAAAGCCTTTGTTTTGCCTGATACTGTTATTAAAGCTCAATCTTCGATTATTATATATGCTTCCTCCAAGACAGCTATGGACACAAGTTTCGTCATAAATTCCGCCAATAATAATTACGCCGATGATCCGAAGGGTACTCGATATTTTAGATATATTCCTGTTCAGGGAGATTTTGATATTGAACTCTGTGTTCGAGGTATGAAAGACGATGCTCATAAATCCTACGCGGGGCTTTTGCTCACTGATGATCCTGTTAAAGGCGAAAGTATTTCACTGATAAAATACGGCGACAAGTACGGCTATTGCGAATATAACAAAATCAATAATGATGAGTGTATTGAAACAAAAAGAACGGAACTTCCGATTCCCTTGCCTGATTTTCATTTGCGAATGAAGAAGGCCGGAAATACAGTCAATATGTATTATGCCGAGGGCGGCAGCCTTTGGACGGAGTTCGCGACTTCGGATATACAAAGTTCGGCAGATGTAATGTATGTAGGCATCTCTGTGGCGGCTAATAATTATGACAAATCAGCGAGTTTTATTTTTAAAAACTTCAAACTCAATTCCGAGAATATAGATCTAAGCCAATTGAAAATCAACTATGCCTCAGACGATTTAGAAAATAAATTCTTTACATCAGATGAAATCCACTGTGATTTCAAATTGTCCGCGGCAGGCGAAAGCATCTATCTCTGGGACGATCAATCAGAACTGACAGACAGCGTTCAATTCGGCAAACAACGTTCTGATATTTCTTACGGTCGCTTCCCCGAGACCTCTGATAATTGGATGTATATGACACCTCCGACAGCGGGAGAGCTGAACAATCAGGGGTACAAAGGATTCGTTCCCGCACCTGCATTCTCACTTGCGGCAGGATTTTATAATTCATCCGTCGCAATCAATATAAATACCGGAGATAATGATTCAGAAATTAGGTATACAATCGACGGCTCAGAGCCAAACGGGAATTCAATAATTTATAATGATGAAACATTCCGATCTGATACAAATATCGTCATCAGAGCTCGCGCCTATAAAACCGGTCTGCTTCCCAGTCGGGAAATTTCTAACAGTTACATAATTGACGAGAGGAGCGAACTCCCGATTTTCTCAATCTCAGTTAATCCGGATAATCTGTGGAATGAGGAGACAGGTATATTTATGCCGCAGAATCTCAATTTTAAACGAGAAATTCCGGCTCATATTGATTATTGGGAGAATAAAAATTCTGAACTTATCATATCAAAAAATTTAGGGATTAAACTCAGCGGACAAGTTTCTTTGATATTCCCTCAGAAATCATTGCGATTATTATGCAAATCAAAGTACTCGTCCGGAGAATTCGAACATGATTTTTTCGGTCAATCCGGCTATGACAAATACGATCAGCTCTTGTTGCGCAACGGCGGAAATGATTGGGAGTTCGCTTTTATTCGTGATTCGTACGTCGGCGAATTGATCAGAAGAATTCCGTCTTTGGATGTACCCGAATACCGTCCGAGTATCGCATATCTAAACGGCAAATATCAAGGAATATACCAGTTGAAAGAGCGCATGAACGAGGATTGGCTCGCCCGTCGATATGATATTTCCCCGGAATCTATTAACCTTATGGCAGAAAAAACTCGGTTAGTTTCAGGTTGCGCCGCGCCGTTCGCAGAAGTATTCGGCAGAATAGTAAACGCTGACTTGGATGATCCTGCTGAACTTCAATACACTCGCGACCATATTGATTGGGATAATATAATTGACTACACCGCCTGCAACATTTTTTCATGTAATTATGATTGGCCGTGGAACAATGTTCGATATTGGAATTCTGAGGAACTCGACGGCAAATGGCGATGGATTCCCCACGATTTGGATTGGACATTCGGAGAATACGGCAGCATGGCGAAAACAAACTCAATGAATGTAGTACTTCATCCTGATTCATCTGATTTTTCGCTGTTATTCCACAAATTGAGTCAGAACGAGGATTTTCGCAATAAATTCATCAATCGCACTGCTGATCTGATGAACAGCCGATTTCAATATGACAGTTTGCTGAACAGTTTAAATATTATTGTCGCCGGCGTTGACAGCGAAATGGCTCGCGCTCAAAAGAAACATGGCAGTAATTATGAAAATTGGAATGAGGAAATTGATAAAATTCGATACTTTATTGTAGATCGTGCGGCGGAGGTTCGCAAGCATTATATCAAAAAATACGATTGCGGTGAGACTGCCTATATCAACATAAAAACAAACTATGACGGCGCTTGCGCAATAGAGATAAATTCTCTGCTCCTGAAAAATTTTCCGCGGCAAGCCGTATATTTTACGGATGTGCCTGTAAGAATCAAAGTTCTGCCTCACGAAGGATATAAATTTATCAAATGGTCTGATACGACTTTGCCGGCTACGGCTGAAGTAACAGTCAATTTGCCGAGAGTCTATGAGCTGACCGCGATTTTTGATAAAACTGACCTAATCGACAGCAATACAAATTATATGAAATTCGCGACTGTATCACCTAATCCGGTGTCTGATGATTGCCTCATTAAGTTTTACACGGAAGAAACTACTCGTATAAACATCAGTGTCTTCGATATGAGCGGGCGCAAAGTCGCATGTCCCGTGGAAGATAAGACATACGAGGAAGGTTCTCACATTGCGCTGTTCGACGCTCTTGCTTATTCACAGGGATCATATTTGTGTGTTTTAAGAAATGTAGAAACGGGTAAAGTGTTTAAGACTATAACTATTGCGATTAAAAGATGATTAAAAAAACAATAAATATAGACTTAATAATAAATCCCGGAAGAAACTTAGCCGGAGGGTTAGAGATCAAACGATTTTTAACACTATTCATATTATCCCTTATCCCGATGTCCCTGTTCTCTTCCGGAATAGTCATCAACGAAGTGCAGCCTGCAAATTACAAAACATGTCTCGACGCTAATTACGAGCCGTCTGATTGGATAGAGATATATAATTCTGCTGACACGGCAATCAATCTTAAAGATTATACAATTTCCGATAAAGAAGATTTTAGCGTAAATTATAAATTCAAAGATACTCTGATTCAGCCCGGCGGTCATTTGCTTTTATTTGCTTCCGGAACTGGCGGGGAGAAAACCGGATTGAACATCATTGAAACAAGTTCGGCAGGAAAATTACCCGGAACTTATTTGAAGAATTTTAGATTTGATTATATAAAAGCCGACGGGGATTTTGATTTTACCGCTACTTTAAACAGGGTTGAATCTGATAATCCTAAGGCATTCGCCGGAATAATAATGCTTGAAAGTATGGGCGAAGAAAGACATTACGCGGGAATTATTTCTCAACCGGAACGCTTCGGCAGATACATTTATACTCATACTATAGAGAATATACTCAGCAAGGATACTTTGTATGTTCCACAGTTTTATTATACGGACTTCCCTCAAATGCCACCGGGTGTCAGATTTAGATTTTGGCGAAATGAAGATACTGTTTGGACTTACTTCTCCAATCCCGGAGACAGTTGGAGAGAAGCAGGCTATCGTCCCGTTCACAATAAATCATGTTATATAGGATTGATTGCCTCAAGCGGCGGAGAAAATCATCATGTCTCAGCAGCTTTCAGTGCAATAACATTAAATGAAAAAGCTCTTGATTTTAGCGAATTGACAGGGCTTGATCTAAACTCAAAACTCGGCAAACATTATGCTCAATCAGAGATCCATACTGATTTCAAACTCAGCAAATCAGGAGAACATTTATGGTTGCGTGATGCTGAAGGCAAACTAATTGATGACCTTGAATTCGGTCCTCTGCGAGTCGATCTTTCCTATGGCCGCGCACCTGACGGAGCTGACAATTTCGGAATGTTCGATCTGACCACTCCCGGTGATTCTAATGCTGTAGCGAAAAATGTAATTTGTCCTGCTCCGAAGTTTTCTGTCGACGGAGGAATCTATTCAGGAGCGCAAGTCTTAACATTTGAAAATTTAGAGGAACTCGAGATTCGTTATACTTTGAACGGCAACGCACCTGATCAATATTCTGAATTATATATTGACCCCATTTATAT
>JAQIDA010000016.1 GCA_027858275.1 Candidatus Kapaibacterium sp.
TTTTTTTTGTTTATACTAATTCTAATCATAGGAATTCCACTGATTTTTATTAAATTGTGATTAATGTTTTACCGGCAACAAACGGTCGGATCAATGTTTTTGCGAAGGGCAGAGAATAAATGGCTGACAGAACGGCACTTGTCATATCCTACTACTTCCCGCCGATGGGTTTGAGTGGTGTTCAGCGAACTTTCAAGTTCGTTAAATACCTGAGCAAATACGGCTGGAAACCAATAGTGCTGACTGCATTGCCAAACGGATATTATGCTTATGATGACTCTGTGCTTAGGGAACTTGAGAACAGCGAATACGAAATATTCAAGACAGAAGGCAGAAAAGCAAAATCCGGCGTGACTCGGATAAAAACATTAAAAATCCCGTCATATACATATCAGAAATTCGGAAGTGCTCTGCTTCAGACTATATATCAGCCTGACAGCAAAATCAAATGGAAGAAAAAAGCTATTGAGCTCGGCAGCAAAATAATCGAAGAGAATAATATTGATACAATTTTCGCCACCGCGCCGCCATTCACGGGCTTCCTCGTCGCGCGAGAGTTGTCCGAGAAATATAAAATCCCGTTTGTGGTTGATTATCGTGATGTGTGGGTAGACAATCCTTTTCATTTCTACGCCACCCCTATGCACAAAAGCTATAGTGTTAAACTCGAGAAGGATATTTTGACACATGCCGAAAAAGTGATCGTAATCACTCGCGAAGCAAAGGAAAAGTTGCTCCAACGCTATCGCTTTATTTCTCACAATGATATTCAAATCATTCCTCACGGATATGATTCCGAAGATTTTGAGACTGTCAAATACGTCAAACCTGATCCGAAAAAATTTACGGTTACTCATTCAGGTTTATTCCAAGATGATCGTTCGCCCAAATATTTTTTCAAAGCCGTTGCTAACCTGGCTAAGAGGAACAAAGATTTCGCCGAGGCTGTAGAATTGCGATTTGTAGGAATCATGCGACGTTCACATCAAAAATTAATCAAAAAGTACAAGCTCAGCGACAAAACAAATCTTGTCGGATATGTACGCCACAGCGAAGCCGTCAAGCATCTCATCGAATCTGATCTGTTGTGGCTCATGCTCTTCGATTCAGTCAGAACTCCCGGGAAATTATACGAATATTTCGGAGCGGCAAAACCTATACTGGCCTGTTTGCCCGAAGGCTCTATGCGCAAGACAGCTTTGGAATCAACCTCGACTATAGCTACAGATCCCAAAGACGTAAAGGCAATTGAAAATGCACTCGAAACATTTTTCAAACTTTGGCGCGGTAATAATATGCCTGTCCCTTCAGACTCATTTATTGAGCAATATGATCGTTCGCTGCTTACATCAAAATTAGCGCGAATTCTATTTGAAGCAACACAAATATAAACTGTCTGTTTTATTAATTCAGGCCGCTAAATTCAAGCTGCCGCCTCTCTCCGCTCAGATCTGAATTGTGAATCTAATTTCTTTAGATACAAATAATTATGACCTAATCTCTGACCGGGGAAAAATAATCTATGTTTTATTGGATTTATTAGAAAATTTTCATTAAATTGTTGGTCTTAGTATTTTAATCAAACTTTTTTGATTTTAATACGTAGAAGAAGAGAACATTCGATGTTCACAAGGGGATGAAAATAATTACTAAATGTTTAATACTTACCGGAGAATTTTTATGAAATTTTTAAAATTAAAAGCAATGTTTATTATGCTTGCCATATTTGGTTTAGCATTGAATTCATGCGAAGAAACAATCGACCCGATTGACGGCGACGATCCTGTTATTACTTCAATTACACCGTCCAATCCGAGTGTTGGTGACAGAGTCACTATCACAGGCGCGAATTTTGGTGACAGCCGTCTCGAAGACTTTGTAACTTTCAACGGCGTACAGCCTGTTGCTGCTGATTACACAACTTGGGAAGACAACACTATCGAAGTAGAAGTACCTGTTGGTGCGACTACAGGCAATGTCATTGTTGATATCAACGGTTTTGAAAGCAATGCCTATATGCTCGCTATCGGTGCACCTGCACCTGCAACAGCTCTTGCGGCAAACTCAAAAAGCGCTACAGAAGTAATGTTGAAATGGCTTGCTTCAGAATCTGCAGCAAACTTTGATGTTGAATATCAAATTTTTGTTACTGCTCCCGGCGTTGATCCTGTTCATTTCGCAACAGCTCAATATGACGAACTTCCTTATACAGTTACAGATTTAACTGAAGGCGTTGTTTACATGTTCCAAGTAGTTGCAAACTATACGGGTGGCGAAAATTATGCAGCTCCCGCTGAATTGAACTGGTCACCGGCCACAAGATTTGTTGAAAATATCAACGAAGCACCTATTAGAATTTATGAAACAGCTTCCGGTTACGGCAGTGGTCTTGATATCTTTGATAACACCGGCGGTGCTCCAAAATCACTCACAGTAGGAAGCATTGTTGATTGGAATATGGGTCTTTATACAACCGGCGGAACATTTTTCGGTTCTGCATCTGAATTGAGCTATACAGGTGCATCTACGGCACAAGGCGTTGAAATCAGTGACGTGTATTATGACAATGTAGAAAATTTGAATGATGTATTTGCAAGTGAAGCTCTTAATAACGGAACTTTCGCTGTGCGTGTATTTAACTTATCAGATGAAATGTTCACCGGCAAGAAAAATATCTTATTCATAGTAAGAACCCAAGAACCCGGTCAGAGCGGCAAATATAACTATGCTAAAGTTATGGTTGTATTAGGCAATGCAGGCTTTTTGCAGGGAACTGCTCCTAACAGATATTTAGAATTTATAGTTTCTTATCAGAAAACAGCCGGCGTTCCGTACGCAAAAGACTAATTCTAACTAATTAACAGACTATTCAAAAAAATATCCAAGGGATGTTTATGAAAAGATATATTATTGCGATCGGCGTTTTGACAATAGCCTTTATTGCGACAGTCAGTGCTCAGATGAATCAACAAACATTGCCTGTGAATCCTGTTACAACAACCGGAACAGCTGTCGTTGCCGAGGAATTGAATAAAGAAGATGATTCTCCAAATAAAAAGACTTTAGGTGCTGCCGCAGAAATCAAGAAAACAGCCGGTGCCACTCAGACTACGGCCGTAAAAATGAGCAAACCTATGACAGGTCAGATCGTTGATTTTGGTGCGTTAGTTATGGGCGGAAACGGCGAACTCAACAAGAAAAATGCAGAAGCATTAGTCGCAAAAGGAAAACCGATTGCTTTCAAAGTCGGTAACAAAATTTATTTTGTCTTCAACAGCGACGGAAGTTTTGCGGCAAATAATCTCGTGAGATACGCCAATAACAAACTTGTCGGTATTATCGGCAAAACTCAAAAAGTTAACGGCTTGAACATTATCATCGCAGATAAAATCGAATCAATGGACTAATATTCTTAATTAATCGGAAAATATGAAATGAAAAATGCTTTGATTACTATCGCGCTTTTGATTGTGTTTTCATTAGCAATCCAAAGCTGCGGCGAAGATAAAAAGAATACAGAAGCTCCCAAGACTGAGCAGGCTCCTGAAGTCACAGAACAGACCGGTGACGCTCCGGTTGCGGAAGAGACCGATGCTCCTGCAGAAGAAGCAGCTGCCGAAGTTAAACCAAGCGGACTTGCTGACAATACCTATAAAACACCAATTATGGGAAAAATTGTAAGTCTCAGTGGTTTAGTCCACGGTGACGGCACAGTCAATAAAGCTGAAGCAGCAAAAATGGTCGAAAAAGCCATTCCTTTGATGTTCAAGGCTGATGCAGGTTCTGTTTGCATGGTTTATAACGCGGACGGAAGCTATGCGGGCAAGAAACTTGTCAAATATGCTTCTAACAAAAAAATCGGCATTATCGGTCAGGTCAAGACAGTCAACGGTGTGAAAATTATCATCGCTGATAAGATCGAATCAATGGACTAATAATCTATACGATTCGAGACAATAAAAAACGGACTCTTCGATTTATCGGAGAGTCCGTTTTTTTGTTCTTGTAGGGGCGTACCCTGTGTGGTCGCCAGGCGTTATAAATTGGTTTCTTGTGTTTCGAACATTGTGTTGCGCCGGGCGACCACACAGGGTTCGCCCCTACGGAAGACGGGCTGTTATTCTTTGGCCTTTCTTAGGAGGGTTTGGAATTCTCTCTCACCCCGCGAACTCATCCAATGCATCTCCCGTCAAACGAAATACATGCCATTCATCCATAGTCTCAGCACCCATCTTCTTATAAAGCTCGCAAGCCGGATTCCATTTGAGAGCCATCCATTCCATTCTGCCGCAATTACGCTCTTTAGCAAGCTTTGCGCAGAATTTGAACATACATGTGCCTATTCCCTTTCCTCGATGCTCAGGATAAACGTAAGCGTCCTCAATGTACAAACCCGGGCGACCTACAAAGGTAGAAAAATTATGGAAGAACATTGCGAACGCTACAGGCTTGCCGTCAATTTCTGCCAAGATTGTCTCGGCATAAGCTTTTTGACCAAACAATGATTCTCGAATTATATCTTCCGTAGCCGAAACAGTATCCGACAATTTTTCAAATTCAGCCAAATCTTGAATGAATTTGAAAATCGTACCGGAGTCTTTTTCTTCGGCTAATCTTATATTGAATTTTGAATTTGTCATCATCTTCCTTGTATATCATCCGCTACTTGAACGCAATAATCCTTGTACGAACAATTCGGAAGGTTCACCACAGTTTGATCATATTTTGCTCTGTCGATGAATCCGTATTCCAGGGCAATCTCTTCCAGACAAGCTATTTTCCTGCCTTGGCGTTTCTCTATGGCATGAATGAAAGTCGATGCTTCAAGGAGGCTGTCCGGCGTTCCGGTATCAAGCCAAGCAATGCCGCGACTGATAGTTTCAACATTAAGTTTATTCCGTTCAAGATAGACTTTCTGCATATCGGTAATCTCAAGTTCACCCCGAGGACTTGGCGCTAGATTTTTTGCAATTTTAACCACGTCATTATCAAACACATATAGACCCGGAATGGCGAACTTTGATTTCGGCTCAGCCGGTTTTTCTTCGATACTAAGTACTTTATTGTCTGCACCGAATTCAACTACACCGTATTCCTGCGGATTATTAACCGCATATCCAAACACGGTAGCCCCGACATTGTTTAAGATTGCGTGACGCAGAAAGTCTAATCTTCCGTAAAAAAGATTATCTCCGAGAATTAGGCAAACTTGATCGTTACCTATGAATTCTTCACCATAAATAAACGCTTCCGCAATTCCCTTTGGCTTGTTTTGAACCTTGTATGAAATATTAATTCCCCATTGACTCCCGTCGCCGAGCAATTTTTCAAAATTTGGAGTGTCGGCCGGAGTAGAAATCAATAATATATCTTTTATTCCCGCAATCATCAAAGTAGAGATCGGATAATATATCATCGGTTTGTCATATATAATCTGCAATTGCTTGCTGAAAACCGCTGTCATAGGGTATAGTCTTGTTCCGCTGCCGCCTGCGAGTACGATTCCTTTAGTTGCCATTCGAACTGCTCAAAAAATTGGTTAATCGTTTATACATCGTAAAATTACAAAAAAACAATGAAATGAATTCAAAATAAGTTAAAATAAATTTTGTTTATTAATTGTATAATCTTATTTTTCGAGATATCGGTTTGGCCGTCAGCTGCAAAGGATAGTTTACAGCTTGTTTTAATTAGAATTATTTGTTGATACGGATTAAAAAATGAAAAACATACTTTCGGTTAATTTCGCGGTTAAGAGAACCTATATATCTGTTTTGCAGCCTTCTCCAAAAGGACTTATCCTGAAATATATTAACTCGACCAATCAGCCTGTGAGTCTGCTTGGTTCTGATCCGATAACGGAACAGCCCGGAGCTGTTGAGCTCCGTAATATGCTGTCTAAAATCGAGTATGAAATAGGCAGAGTCTCAGTAAGCTTAGACTCAGAGCTTGTGTTTTTTACGCAGATACCCGGAAAAGAGGAGATGAATATCTCTGATCTGAAGCAATTAGTCCAATTAGAAATAAGAACGGCCATCCCTGAGTCAGGCCCTGATGATTTTGTGTCTGCTTTGATACCCATGAAGTCAGCAAAAAATACTTTGCAATCAATGACAGCATTAATATTTTCCTGCGAGCTTCTTCAGTCATGTAAAGAATTGTTCGCAGTACTTAACAAACCAATACAGTTCACAGAAGCCGCGCATTTTGCCGCGCACAATGCCTTTCTGTATAACTATCCGGATCAAAGCGGCAAAACCGTTGCACTGATAAATATTCAAGAACATATTATTGAGTTGAGCGCGATACACAAAGGGCAGCCGGCATATTACAATCAGCTCGCGTATGACGATAAAGCAAAAATTACCGATCTCTGTATTAGTGAATTTAAAAAGATACAAAATGAATACGCAGATAAGATTGATTCGGCTTATTTCTTCGGCGGGGAATTAAATATTGACATCCTTGCCAATGTTCAATCTGTCGCTGAGGATACCGGATTGCAAATACATGTCGGACGCCTGAACGCATTCCGAATGATTCGAGGTATTGAGGATCAGAGAATCAAAGAGTATTGCATTAGAACTGCGCACCTATACCCGGCTTGCATAGGCGGAAATATTCCCTCTTACCACAAAATTATTGAACTGTCTTAATGCGTATAGTCAGAGGAAAATATAAGGGACACAGAGTTAATTCCAAGATCCCTACTGCTATTCGCCCGACTGCGGACAGCGTTCGAGAAACCATTTTCAATATACTTAACAACTATATTGATATGGAAGATATTGTTTGCGCTGATGTATGCGCCGGAACAGGATTTTTAGGTTTTGAAGCCCTCAGTCGCGGAGCGGAGCATTGCTTGTTTTTTGAGAAAAATCGTAAATCCGCAGAAATGATTCGCAAAAATGCTGAAATTATCCGTATTCCCAAAAATGATTTCACATTGTCATTCGGCGACGCTCACAAGACATTGAAACGATTCAGTGAGAATGACCCTGATAAGCAATTCGATCTGATCTTTTTCGATCCGCCCTATGCCTCAATGATTTCAAACAGTATCATCGAAGTCATCACTTCAAATAATTTACTCAATCCCAACGGCATATTAATTGCGGAACACTCTGAAAAAGAGAGCATCCTTTTGCCGGAGAATTATGAACTACTAAAATCAAGAAAATTCGGGGATACAATAGTTGATTTTATCGGAATAGTGTAATGGCTATATAAAAAAATATCCGACACTTTCTTACAGTGTCGGACATTTGAACTAAAATAGTTTTTGCTGATTTCAATCCTAACCAACTTGTTCCTCATCAGCGATAACTATTATTTTGTCGCCTTCAGAGAAAAATACTTGATTAGATTTAATAGGATTGACAATCACACCATAAGCAAGCATGTGCTCTTTTTTGTTCAATGATTCCGGAGTCTTAAGTTTGTAGCCTACGGCAATTTGATTTCGCTGTCTGGCAGATTCTACAATTGTGTAGAAGTTAACAGGTCGTCCGAGTTCAACATAATGTTCTGCGGGTTTAATGTAGATCGCAGGACCGCCTGCAGAGAACAGACTTTCAAATACAATCCTTAATTCACGATTTTCCGAAATCTGTGAAAGCATCAAACTGTCGAGTTTCACACTGACTATAAAGTCATCCGTATGAGTAATTTCGGCGAGTTTTCTGTTACGATCATCCAACATTTCGCTGACAATTGAGAAGTCGTGATCGTGCAGATCAGAAATATTACGAAGATGCAACAGAGTATTTAATGTTTTAGCATCAGTGGACTGGATATCAGTTGAGCTTTCAGTCTGGCTGAGTACAATAATATGATCATATTCAGAAATATTGAGATCGTCCAATATACTGCGACTGGTTGTATCTCCATACCAATATGAGACAGTTTGGTGAGACAGATCAGCGCATTTATCAAATAGATCCGTTTCAGAAACAGGATCATCCGATACAACCGTTATTTTCGATCCCGGCCAAACATAATTATCCAATTCATTGATAATCAACGGGGCTCTTCTGTTCCAACCAAGAATCAGAGTGCGTTCTGCCTGAGGGGATTTATACTTCGGAGCCATTCTTATAGCTTCCCCGTCAATACCGTAATCAGTTTTATGGGATAATTTAACCGTATCATCATCTTCAGATATAGCAATTAATTGATCCCCTGCTTGGAATTTAGTAGTCATCGGAGGTTTAATCATCATTGTACCGTCAGATTTTCTGATGCCGATTACTACAGAATTTTCGTAAGCGAACAGTACTTCAATAAATGCCTTACCGATCAACGTATCCTCTTTCTGGAAATATATCTCATCGCCCGCAAAGTCCAAAAGCTCAGTGAAAACTACTGACAGTCCCGGTTGACGGCATGTCTGCGCCGTTATTCGTGAAATCAGATAATCGAACACAACCAGCTGAACTTCATCTTTACCCGCAATTTCAGCAATCGGAACATTTTTCGGATCTCGAACTTCAGCCACAATATGGAATTTATGTGGAAGCGGTTTGCGATTAGGATTATTAGTTATAGCAAGAATTGTTTTAATAACATTTGAATCCGGGTCTCCGGTTTCAGGAGCCAGAACAATAATTGAACGAGCTTCATTAATATTAACAATTTCTAAATCTTGGATATCAATGGGATTACCGGTTCTGCAGATGACCCGTGTATTTTTTGTGTCAAGAACTTTAGAGCGTATTGCGTCCTCCATAGCGACCTTGTCCATATCGGCAAGAATAGCAATACACATTTTGTTTTGGTTTTCGTTGGCAGTTACAAGTTCTTTAATGATTTCAAATACTTGGAATGACCATCCCAATATAACAGTATGATCATGTTCTACAACGAAAGATATTCCTTTTCGCAGATTGTTCATTTTACGAACTACACCGCTGTTGATGATCGATATTAAAATACTGACCATGATAATACCACCTACGGTAGCAGCAAACATCAAGGCAAGGAAACCTGCGCTGACAGGATCTTCCGCCACTACTCCGCCGTCCAAAGCACGAAGAACAGTTATTCGGAAAACATCCCAATAGCCGATACTGTCCTTAGGATCAAGCCCCGGAACAACAACGGTTTGCGGATCGGGAATTACTCCGGTGATGTATGCAAGAAGAGCGATGGTTAAGGTAATCGTTAACGCACCGAACATCAGCAGTAAAATTGGCGCAATAGTTCCTTTTGACATGAGGTTATCAAATTTATAGCGCAGATACTTGAATAAGGATACTTTTTTCATAGCTTAATAATCGTTTGTTGCCAATAATCAACTTAATGTCCATGATACAACAGACATTCTACAAATATAAACCATACTTGTTATAAATGAAACCAATACCAAAGAAATTTGCGTTTATTAACAAAGATTAATATAAATCAAGCTTTTGATGGGCTGTTTTGTAGGAATTGTACTATGGAATATAAATTCTTTTGCGAACAAACCTAGTTTTGCCGATTCTTATCTCCGCAATGTAGTCTCCCGAAGGTTGAAGTTTGCCGTCATCATCTCGACCGTTCCATCTGAATTTGTGATGTCCCGGAGGTCTTTTACCTTTGAAAACAGTAGCGATGACTTTTGCCTGTACGGAATAGATTACAATCTCTACTTCATCAGCATAATTCAAATCGAATGAAAGATTGGGAGATAAATCTTCAGCCAAACCGATTGCCTGCAAAACAGATTGTATGCTCACGACAGGATTTGGATTATATGTTGTCATTCCCGGAACATGGAACGATTCAGCTATCATAATGTGGCGTTGCACTCTCTCGATATCTGAGGCAAGGAAGAAATTGCTCGGCAGTTCAAGGTTTTTCATAGCAGCTTGCCATGGGGTCAATGTAGCAATTCTGTTCAGAATATTCCACTCATTCGCGAACAGCTTCAAATCATTCATCAATCTGACAGATGTCGGGATGCGTACTTGAAGCGCGAAATAATATGCGCTGTCTTGAGCCGGCAAAAATTTATGACCGACATTGCCCGGCAGATTAGACCCGTCTTCGTTTAGGGAAGCATCTTCTTTTTCCTGTTTGCCAAAAGGTTTGAAAGCAGGGAAGGGGTTTTCTTTTTTGAGGATTACTGATTGCTCAGTTTTATTCTTTTTTTGCCCTGAATCAGCGAAAACAATTGTTGAAGCCAATAAACTGAGAGAAACCGTCAATAAAATGAAAAAAATGAATTGCCCGAAATATTTGATAGATTTCATGACAGGAGCAGATAACACGTCATATTGGCTCCGAGAAATAATTGCATTTGAAGATGCTGTCATAATAATATTTATCAATTAAATTTTAACAAATGATAGTATAAAAAAACCGACGGCTGTTTCTGCCGTCGGTTATTATATACGAGTTAGCACTGATATTATTATCAGTAATTGCTAATATCAGTTATTCATCAATATCTTTAAGTTTGTTCAATGCTGAGTCGTTGAGCAAGTCACCAATTGAGAAAGAGCTGTTGCCTGTTGCAGCATTCTTCGGATCGATTTTGGCAGATCTGTCTTCTTTGCCGCCTCTTCCGCGTCCTCCCTCGCGTCTGCCGCCGCCTTTTCCGCCTTCACGACGAGGAGGTCTGGTTGCAGCTGCTTTAGCCATTTGTTCTTCAGTCAATTTCGGAGCTAAGATCAATGATTCTTCTTCAGGATTAATATCCGCGATTAGAATATCAACTTTGTCGCCGGTCTGGTAAGGAATCTTGTTGTCATCAAGAACAGGACGCATTTTGCTGCGAGGCATAAATCCGTCGATTTCTTCATTCAGACTCAAGATAGCACCTTGCGGAATAACTTGCAAAATAGTAGCGTTAAATTCTGCGCCTAAAGGATATTTTTCAGCTAAGCCCGGCCAAGGATTTTCAGTAGTTCTCTTCAGGCTGAGAGCAGCTGTTCTTTTTTCGTCAGAAACTGAAAGAATTTCGACTGTGATTTCACTGTTTGTCTGAAGGACATCAGAAGGTTTTTTCACTCTTTTTGTCCAAGACAATTCAGCTGATCTGAGCAATCCGTCAACTCCTGGTTTCAATTCAATATAAGCGCCAAAATCAGTAAGTCTGCGAACAATACCTTTTTGATGTGAACCGACGGCGAATTCTTGTTCAGCGCCTTTCCAAGGTGATTCTTCGAGTTCTTTTCTGCTTAGAGCTATTCTGTTTTTTTCTTTGTCTATGTCGATGATAACAGCTTCGATTTTATCGCCTTTTTTGAACAACTTGTTCGGATCGGCAACGTGAACCTGTGACAAACGAGATATGTGTATAAGACCTTCAACACCGTGAAATTCGACAAATACGCCGAATGATGCTACTGAAGACACAGTTCCTTCGATTTTATCTTCAACATTGATTTCGCCCCATACTTTATTGAGTAATAAAGATTTACGGCTTACGATAATGGCTTTTCTGCCTTCATCGAATTCCTGATATTCATGAATCAATACATCAAACTTTTGACCTACTGCTTCTTGCATTTTATTTTCGCCGGGAGATCGTTTCAATGTATAATGAGATGTGGGTAAGAACATTGGAAGCTCTTCGTAAACCACTCTTAAACCACCGCGGATTCTGCTTTTGACTTCAACTTCTATAGTCTGATCTGTTCCGACAAACTCTTTCAATTTAGCAAAGAGTTCTTCAAAATGTTGCTGTCTCATTTTTCTTGCTTCAGCTTTTTCAGCTTTAGCGGATTCATCAGCCTTTCTCTGTTCTTCAGTTTCAGCAGACACAACCGGAGCAGGCGCAGGAGTCGGAGGAGTATCTAATTTTAATACAGTTCCGACAGCGGGACCGTCTAAGTTGCTTGTCGTCGCGATTTCAGGTGTGCTTTCAGAAGAAGCTTCGACCTCAGTTGCGTCATTGACTGTTTCAACTTTTACTTCTTCAGTGGTTTCAACATTTACTTCTTCAGTCGTTTCCGCTACAGTATCATTTGTTTGTTCTGCCTGAGCTTCGTTGTTTTCCGCTTCAGGAGTAATGTTAGTTTCTTCGTTGATCATAAGGCACACCAATTATTTAGGTTTAACTCGATTTCCGTCAATCACGATATCTACGGAAACACTATTTTTAATTACGTTTATTCGGCTCAATTTTTCTTGCATTTAGACCGAATCACAAATTTACATAATAATTTTGATATTATATATCATTTATTTGAAATAAACATAATTTTTTTTCGGCGTAAAAATGACAACACAGACTCTTGAGCAAAATAAGTGCTTATACTGTTGACGTTACAAGTGCTTCCGGTGGTTCACAAATGTCCTCAGTCGAGCTAATTCGCTATAAAAATTGAATTTGAAAACATTGATCAATTCTTCATTTTTCTGCCAAATTCTCTGTGCTGAAAATAGTATTCAATAATAATCAGAAATTATTATTGAAACCGTCTAAATAAATTCCGGGTACATACGTATAAGCGATTTCTCGAATCAAAGGTTTATTCTTTATGAGTATTCTGAATCAAAAAGCAATTATAAATATTATTTTGAAATAACAGGAATAATGCTTTGCTAATTCAGAAATAATACATAAATTTTTAGTTCTTTGAAAATAACGCCTCTTATTAATTCAGTGAAAGTAAGAGGACGGTTCTAAAAAAACGATAGGAGAGAGTAATGAGTGTTCGTCGTATATATGAAACGACATTTATTGTTAAAGCAGCTCTCGAAGACTCTGATATTGAAGCTGTTATCTCGAAAGTTTCGGGGTATATAACAAATCATGGCGGAAATGTTCAAGATACCGAACGTTGGGGTCGTCGTAGACTCGCGTATCCGATTAATAAAAAATATAACGGATATTACGTTCATTTGGTATATGAAACAAGTTCCGACAGTATCCCTGTGCTTGAACGATTTCTCGTTCTCGAAGATACAGTTTTACGCAGTCTGACTTTGATTCTTCCTGACAAACTTCGTGAATACAGACACGAAATGGGTCTGGAGCAAGGCGGCTATAATAAAGCCACTTTCGCAAACGCTGTCAGAGACGATAAAGGCAAACCGGAAGCAAAACCCAAAAAGGACG
>JAQIDA010000024.1 GCA_027858275.1 Candidatus Kapaibacterium sp.
GCTCCTGCCTGTTTCGGCGAAACAATCATAATTATCGAGAACGATTTTATCTTGAATTCTAAATGTCTGGACGCGCTTGCCGGCTTTTTGATGCTCATTTTCGGAGAAAATCAAGCTGACAGCGTAAGTGCCGTTTTCCAGATCAAATTTATATTCATCAAAATTATACTGAGAGCGAGTGAATATGGAGACACCCAAATTGTCCTTGCCGCCGACAATAAAATAGGGATTAGGATCAGTATATACTTCGCCGCCGGCAATATAGCCATAACCGCTGCTCTGAGAATAGGGATGATCCGGCAAATAAGCAAAACCGTCCTCGCCGTCCACTTGAATATCAGTTCCGCAGTTCACGGCAATTTTGTTCACAGCTGCAAGTTTGTTCTCTTTTGAATCTGTTTGAGCTGCAGATACGCTTATCGACAGAAAAATAAAAATCAAGCTCAAGGATAGTAATTTCAAAATGATTTTCCTTATATCTTAGAATAATATATACATTTTATGGTTTTGCGTGATTCTGACTTCCGAAATCCTTGCCTAAGGTTTTTTCTACTTCTTCACTACAGCTCTCACATAAACCAAACCCTCACTACTAATAAACCTGCAAAAATATGTGCCGACCGTGAGCCCTGTTCCGTCGAATTCAATATTATGCGTACCTTCAGGCAAAAATCCGGAGTATGCACTTGCAATTTCTCTGCCGAAAACATCATATATAATCAGGCTGACTACTCCGGCTTTTGAATTTGAAATGACAATATTCGTACTGCCGTTAAATGGATTCGGATAGTTAGCAAGAATAGTTGATCCTGCTGATTCGGCACTAAAATCAACTGATGAATAGCGGCTGTTCGCTCGTCCCGGAGTGCCGTTGTCGTCAGAGGCTTTCCAGTTGTTGTGGTCGGTATTATCTTTGTTAGGATTGATGAGTTCCAGTGTCGGACCGTTCCCGTCCGGCTCAGTTACCCAGGGGTCGACATCATCATAAGTCAGATAATCTATTAATAATCCGTTGTTGTCAAACAGTCGAATTAGCTCACCGCTGCCGCTTAGTCCAAAAGTCATATCGCCTATGATATTGAGGACATCGGGAAAAACCGTGCTAAAATCATTCAAATTCACACAAAGAACCAGATAAGCATCCGCTTCAAGAACAGTGTTTTCCGGGAAAGTAAATTCATGCAGATTATTCTCATCCTTAAAAACCCATCCGGAAATATCAATATCAATTTCAGAATTATTATAGAATTCCAACCAGTCACCCGGATCGGGAGTATCAGGGCTGTTATAATTAATTTCGTTTATGACAACAGATCGATTAAGTTTATTATAAGCCAACGCGCCTATATCCGCACGGCTGCCGTCAGGATCATTTTCACTCGTCGGATCGCCGGCATCTATGCAATATGATGTCGGAATCAGATTAAAATTGAAAGTGTAGGGATCAATAAATCCCGGATTCTGCTGAATATTCCCCGTCCCCGGGAAAAGAGCTTTGTCAGAAAGGCAATAGCTCGACTTTAATTCTGATAAGTTATCTACAATGTATAGGTCTTGATAAATCCCGGCAAAGATGTTATTTTTTATTTGAGCGAAAGCGCCGCCGTATCCGGCATGTTTTTCTCTGAGCCGGATTCCGATATTCGAACCGAAAATGCTGTTGTTTCCAATGGATATATCATGACTGCTTTTCACTTCTATTGCTATAACGCAATAAACAATTTCATTACGCCTGATAACAATATCATGTGAAGTGCCTACACCGTCATGACCGACCGAAATGCCTTTGTCTTTCGCTCCGTAGATTTTGTTGAACTCAACGATTACATTTTCCGAACCGTTGAAATCAAGAGCGTCATCGGCGGAGTTAATGATTGTATTTCCCCTGACAATTGCTTTTTTACTGCCGGCGATTTCTATAGCGTCAGTGCATCCGCTAACCCTGCAATTTTCTATATAGGGTTCGCTGTTTCCACTGCAAAAAATTCCTTCGCAACTGACACTGTTTTCAATTATGCTGTTTGTCAATTCAAATTTTGCTCCGACCGGGCGAATCAAAATATTATGATCGGGAACAGCAGTGTTTATCAATTTAAAATGATCGAATTTGACAGTAGGTTTTTCTTGCTGAACAGAACTGCCGTCTATCAAAACAGCAGCGTTATTAATATGCAAATGATTCAATTCTGAGGGTAACGAATAATCAATTATTTCAAGGCCTTTCCATTTATCCGTGCCGGGAACAGGTCTCATTTCGACAGGTTCATCCTCACTGCCGTTGACGTTAATAACGCCGTTAACAGTCAAAACATAATTGCCGCCGACATCAATGATCACGCCCGGATTTATAGTTAATGTAACATCGGAACTAACGACCACATTACAATTCATTCGATAAGGAGAGTCTTCTTCGGACAGAGTCAAATCCTGATTTATTTCACAGGGCAAATCGCTGCCGGATTTATATAAAAACTTGTTTGTGGCATTATAGCCGTCAGTGCGATAGGAACCTGCCATCGCCGCCACTCGCCAAAAATACTGTATCCCGTCGGTCAAATCTTTCCAAACAAAAGATGTGTCTTTAGTTGTATATACTTTGCGATAATCGCCGCCCATACTCGATGAACGACTTGTTTCGATGATATATTCAATCGTACCGCCTCGCGGGTCACGGGAGCGATTCCAAGAAAGATTCACATCGCCTGACATAATCTCGGGCAAGGGCTTTACTCTGAATTGGCTCGGGCATTTATTGAATTGATTATTTATCTTGTCATAGAATGTTCTTATATATTCTTTTTCAATCTCAAGTTGAGCTTCCCACTCCGCCACATCCGCTATTATATCGCTTGTTTCCTCTGCGACGGAAGCACGCAGCACTATTGCCAAACTGTCGATAATCGGGAACATATTTTCTTTATTGAAAACTGTTTCTGACAGATGTTTTGCTTTCTTTTTTATATCCTCGAACATTTGAGGGCAAGCGATACTTCTTTCAAGCATAGGATTGTCATAAGTCACTCCGCCGCTTGAACCAAAATTATAATACTTTTGATAGTGGCTCTGAGTTTTGTCCATATCCCAGGGAAACATCATCCATTTGCCGTTGCCTTGAATGTCATGATACATGTAATAATTATGATAGTAAGTGCTGGCGTTGGCGATCAGCATATTCATCGTTAGAGCTGTAACGATTATGTCATATTCAAAAGTCGATTTGGCGAATGCGTAATATTCATCATCAGGCACGGAATTCAGATCGTCAATCAGTTTTTGAAGGTCTTCCCTATCAGTATTTTCGTTTGTTTTCTTTTCCCATAAAGTATAGATATCATCGTAAATACTGAGATTAGCACCGTCTTTTGTGGCTTTGTATAAATTGCCTTTTGTATCCAAATCACGAGCTTTCAGGAAGTCATCACCTATATTCTCAACCATTAGGTAGAGACCGAAAAATTTGCCGTTTATATAAACTCGGGCATGTTCCGATTCAAAGCAAGGCACTCCTGCTTCACGAAACAGTCTCGCTGACATATATTGGTGCATATAACTTTTGTCGGTATACTCAGCGTTAAGATTAATCACATCCCGTCCGTTGGAAAACGGCTCAGCGTCGAATTTCATTTTAAGTGATTTTTTAGGGTTTTCTCGACTGGAGTCGCCGCGGATTCTCATACGAACATCTGTCCAAGTGGCGTCTTGAAATTGCAAGCTGACGTTGATGTATATATCTTGGGAATAATTCTTGTAGATATTTTCAAGCTCTGTCTGATCGCAAGTTATATACAACTCTTTTATGAGGGATTCGGCGTATATATTGCTTGCTGAAAACAAAACAAGCAGAGATAATAACATAATTCGAATATTTTTCAAACTCATGGCAAAATAATTTCATATTAGTTGAAAATCAAATGAGTTAAATCTGTGTAGAGAACTTTGAGTATACTGACTTGAATAAGAAATATTTATTTGATGAAAGTATATGAATCTTTTATGTAGAAGATGAAGAAAAAAGATGTTTTTTAGGCCTTTTTTAAGTGTTGCCTAACGTTTGACGGTACCCGAAGTTGCCTGTCACAGTTTTTGCCGCCGTTCCGCAAAAACTGTGACAGACAGCAATTTGGGCGGAGTGGCCGAAGACCGTCCACGTAGCCGGGTACCGTTTGTTGTGCGCTGTGCATTTTTGATCTTTCGGCTAAACGCAAAGCGTCAGCGGCTTGCGGCTTTACGCAAGGCTGCTGGACGCTTTTGTTGGGCGTAGTCCTCAATACGAGCGATTAGTCGACCCCGTGTTCTGGGCCTGCCTGAATCGTCTTATATAGGCCATTGATATAGACGATGTATTTGACATAAGCATCAACCCATTGTCGCCCCTTTTTCACGCTTTCGTCCTTGGATTTCTTGGCTTCCATTGCCTGTTTGAACAACTTCTCGGCTTCCTTTTCCATCTCGGCCGACAGGAGATTCGTCACGGGCTTCAGTTTTCCTGTCTGGAGAGCTTTGTCTGCTGTGGCAAGGTGCAACGGGTCAGATGCTGCCGGCTTGAGGCCGTCGAAGGGCATACCTTCGGCCGCTCGATGGAGGCGAACGGCGGTCTCTACGAAAAAGTATTCGGCCAGTATTTTTGCTTCTCCGCCTTTCTGATAGACGGACAGAGATTGGTCGAACTTTGCGCGAAGTTCCTTTTCCTGATCCGTACCGATCCAGATGGCCACGAGTTCATACTTGCCCGTCTCTAATGCCTTGCGAGCGTCCACCGCAACAGGACCGCTTTGCCTGTCGCAGTGCGCCCATGCAGTGCCTGTGCTAAAAAACAACAAAAGAATCAAGCTAACGGAAATAACCGCCACTCTTTGACATACTGTTCTTGTACTCATTTCAGATCTCCTTTTTGTCTTGTCGCCATGTGTGATTGAATGATAGGGCATGCATGTGGCGACCATTGATTGATGCCCAAGTATTGCTATACTTTCTACTCTTTCCTTGATGTACCTCCTTTCGTATTAGATTGCCCAACATGTATTTAGCCGAAAGAGCAAAAATGCATTGCGCACAATATATACATATTTAAGCAACATATAATATAAAAACAACAAAAATAAATGACTAATAAGTATTACCCCCGAAATGAAAGAAAAAATTTCAAAAACTCTAACCAAAGGCTTACGAATCGTAATCATACTAAACACGATAGCCTTCGCCCTTACGATCTATGGAGTCGAGTTCGACTATGCTTATACGCTTTTTCGATTATCGGATAACGATCAAAAAGCAGTGTCGCTCTTAGTTTCTGACTATTAGTCCATTCATTTGGTTTTTTGGCTATAATATATCGACATCTTGCCGGCAGTTGTTTTGCCGTATCACCGTTTATCAGTCTCTCCGCTTTGTGTCGGACGCCTTTATTCCTACTAAGGTCAATAGCTTGGTTCTCTTTGTCAAGCTCCTCCCAACGATACTTAACTCGTATGTGCTGAAGGGCGTCTATAGCGAGTTTTACTACATGAAAGCGATCCGTAACAAGATTGGCGCAAGGGAAAATACGTCGGGCTGCTGCTTCCATATTTGCTGCCATATCAAGTGTGATTTCTTCGACTCCGCATCTTTTGAATAGTGAGATCTTTTCCAATACTGATATGATATTTTTGGATAATGTTCCTCGAATAGAAGCTACCAGTGTACCTTTCTTGCCGTGTCCGTCTTTGTTGGTTATAAACGTGTATAACTCTCCTCGAGACAAGGCTAATTCATCTATTCCCAGATTTTTGCCTATGTTTTCAGGAAACAACAAATAATCTTCCGCATGTTCCTTCTGATCCCATTCCGAATATCCGCTGCTGTGTTTCTTGTAGTGCCGAAGCAACTTAAAGGCACTTACTCGATAATAACTGCTTATATTTTTAACCGTATCTTCTCGGGTCTCTACCTGTACCTTTTAAAAAATCTGCCAATTCTTGGGTTAATTTGACGCCTTTAGCTATTAGAGAATAATCGTTGTAAATTATCTCGCTTTTGTTTTCTTTGTTCCTCCAGCGTCTTCGTTTAATCCTCAAATACAAGGCCTTTCCACGGAGAGGGAAGAAGCCTTTGTGGACTCATATTTTGCACTGTCGTAGCTCTCAGGAAGGATGTTCTTCTCTTCTAAATCATGATATATATCCATATCCTTCCCGGCTTTATCAGGCAGTTCTTCCACTTTAGTTATTATAAAATGATCAAGTAATTTTGTTGGCAGTATGTACTGAAATAGATCTGTATTCATTGTGATTGCTCAGTTTTTGTGGCTCGTATTTTTATCCTAATTTAGCCTTTCTCCCCAACTTTTGCAACTGACCCTTAAAATTGGATTTATAGATGTTCGAAGATGTAAGCTGCCCTTTCAGGGCGCAAGATAATTATTAGCCGCTATTTTTGATGAAGAAGCAAATTAATTACTCCCAATTACAACCGTAACCGAACGATTCATCATCCTGCCGTAAGGAGTTGCATTGGAATAATTAAAAGAATCCGGGAATGTTATTTTAACATCTTCGGCATTCACACCGAGAAGTCTCAATGCGGAATTTGCTCTTTTGCGAGATAAGGATTCGTTATGCTCCGCTAAACCGTAATTGTCATTCGAAGGAATAATTTCGATGCGTTTTCCGGCGACTATCGCGGCTTTTATTGTTCGGAGCGCATCCTTGTTGATCACACTGAACGCTGATCTGTCGAACTCGAAAAACCCGAGTGTGTATTCCTGAGGATGCGATAGAGCGAGAATGTTTATATCGCCGACTACATTTTCATAAGAATGTTTTTGCTGAATCTCAGGCTGCAAAGTAATTGTTTTGATGATTTCCTTTGATTGACCGACCCCGTCAGAAACATTGATTGTAAATGTCAAATCATAGTTCTTATAATTTGCTTTGTCTTCGATGATATTTTTGTCGATAAGGATTTCTGTATCTGCATCTGATATACTCTGCTCAAAATCTTCTCCGCGGACAGACCCGGTTACGCTGATGTTTCCAACATCTGATACGGATTTTGTTCTCAGGTTTATAGGCAGCGGCACAAGGTCTCTCTTTAACAATTCTTCTGTTCTGTTGTTTAACAGTATGTTCCCGTCGGAAAAACGGAATTCAACGTAGGAATAATCTTCAACCATTTCATCATGCTTCAAGCTGTTTCTGTCAATTATTTTTTTATCAACTTCAACTCTGTCAGCTGCGACACCCATTTTTTTCAAGCGAGAGATGATTAGGTCCTCCCTTTTATCTTCCGAATTAGCATGGTCATCATCAAGCGAAACGATGAGCAATTCAGCCTTTACATTAGGATTGAGTTTCAAATAATCAACAACTGATTTCAGCGTTTGGTCTTTTATAGCATCAGTTGAGGCGTTGAGTGATTTGCCCTGATACTTGCAGAACAGTCTCGGCATAAGCGGTTGATTCGTAACAGATTTATATTCTATCAAAGATATAGTAACTTTATCTCCGTCATTAACGATTTTATTATTGGCATATATTTCGAAGTCGGCAGTCATTTCGCTTTGTAGCGGCGGTGCGGGCTTAGGAGGAAGAGGTTCGAGCATGGCCGGCTTAGGCTTAGCTGTCATAGTGTGATACTGCACGGTGATCCCGATTGTCAAAGAGTTTGCTGTCCAGTTTGTGCCGTCGGCAAGATCAGTCAAGCCATAGTTGAGTTTCACTTCCGGAGAGAAAATCATATTGTTCATTGTGTATATTTCATATCGAACAGCTGCCGATAAACCAAATATAAATGAAGCCGGATTCGGGATGTCTCCTTCTCTCTCTCCGGTGATTCGCTCACCGTTTTCAAATGTCACGCCGTCGGGAGATACAAATTTTTCAGCTTGATAATAAGTCATTCCTACAGGGAATCCTGCCTGAATACCTAAACGAAATGCAAGCGGCATATCAGTCCAAGGATAATAAACGACTCCGGGTTCAATCAAAATGGCATTAACTGAAGCTTCGAGCACAAAATCACGAACGGCATCAGTATACTCTTTGCCGGCAATCACATGCCCGAACATTTCTTCATTCGAGAAATTCGCGGAAAGATTAGCATAAGCAAAGTTGAGACTAAGTCTCAGATCATCTTTGCCGAACAGCAGATTGTTTTTCCATTTATATTCAAAACCCGCATAGATACCGTATCCGAAACCAAAAGCGCTGCTGTAACCGGGATTCGCGCTCGGGACTCCTTCAAAGGTTTTGAAATCAGCCAAATGGCTGTTAAGATTTATCGAAGCTCCGCCGGTCAGGATTAAATTGGTCTTCTTCTGAGCATTCAAATTCGTAATTGAAAGTAAGCATACAATCAAAATCGACAGGAAAATATTTATATGTAATTTAGTCATAATTGTCATTTTATTCCGCAGCGTATTATGTTTTTGTTTAAAATTTTCTTTGACGGATTCCACTTTCTTGAGTGGATTCAGTCTTCTTCTCAGCTGTGCCAAGACGCCCAAATTGGACGTCTCTACGACAGAATGTTTTTATTATCTGATTATAACAATCGTCTTAGTCGAGCTGAAAACGCCTCGGCGAACAACTACTCTGTATGTTCCGGAAGAGATTGTCGCAGCTGACATTGTTAATGTATTCGTTCCGGCAGTAGCGTGAATTAATCCGCTAGACAGCAGTTGATTCCCGAGATTGTCATATACAATCACAGTTGCGTCAGCGGATTCTAAGCTCTCGAACTCAACAGAGAAATCATCGCTTACAGGATTTGGACTGATTGTTTTCAGAACAAGATTGTTGTCTTGAATGATTCGTCTGCCGTCATCGACATTTATCAGGATAAACATACCTGATTCATAGGTCGTTTCGACATTTACACCCCAAAATTTAGATTCATCAATGAAATCAATCGGAGATCGATCTGTTTCTGCCAGACCGGCCACACCTTTGACTTCAGCGAGAACGCCTTCGTAGGGGAAATCACCCCATACTTCTATGCCAATAATACGTTTGTCGTTTATAATATCATTGCGAATCAGTTCCCCGGTGCCGTAGTCGGACACAACGGTTTGCGGCAAGAACAAACGCGGATTCATAGTGAATTCCGCCCTGAACGGTCGAACGCCTGCATAAGGTGCTGTATCTGTGTTTGCATAATTTAGCGGAATAACGGCATTTCCTCTCGGATCAGCATTAACTTCCGGTATTTGTACATGACTTGTACCCGAATAAGGTCCGAATGTAACATCATAAGATATTGAACAGGGACCGGCGATAATCTCCATTTTGCTTTCGCTGTCAATTGTCTGATTCGTTCTGATTCTGATTGTTTCCGAACCGAAAGCCGGAATTTCCAGAGGCAACGGAGTCAAAATCGTGAGCAAACCGGGTTCGTCAAAGATAATTTCTTCAATATATATTACATTTTTCGAATCGTTAATAACTTCGATTTCTCGATCTGTTACTTCCGGGATAAACCGCAGATCGAAATGACTCAAATCGTAAATCGTTCCGAGACCGAATCCGTGAATGTCCACAGATCGTTTGTATTCGGGAACTCCCGAATGGAATATCTCCATAACTCTGTCAATATGTCCGCTTTCGCGAGGCATAAATTTCACGGTGATAGTCAATTCTTCTCCCGGCATCAGCAATGTGTCGGACAAAGGTTGGATCACCATGAATTGCGCAACTCCGTTTTCGTCTGCTTTAATTTGATTAATATGAAGCGGAACCGGATCTTTATTGACAAGGAATTTAAATGATTTTGTTGTTTCCGAGCCTACACAAACTTCGCCCATCTCCAGTTTAGTAGTGAAGAAATCAATATTTCTCGCCAGCCCTTTGGATGAAACAGGCATTTCAATATCGTTCGAGCAAGCCTCGAATATTAAAGTATCAGCTATATCGCCGACAATAAGCGGTTTGTAATCAATAACTAAATCGATACATTCGCCGGGCCAAAGTGTATCCGGAATCGTAATATATTCAGCTGAGAAATGAGTTCCTGTTTTGAAGAAAGCATCGTCTATATACAGAGGAACATCAGCTATATTACATACAGCCGTAGTATATGTCAATGATTCATGATGTCCGAGATACTGACTCGGAACAGATGAAACGGAATATTCGAGAACGGGAAGCTCTATGCTAAACAATGTGTCGTTTTCGTCAGTTTCCGCATAAGTGAAATTACTCGTCGCGAGTTCGCCGTTTCGGTCTCCTGCCGAAGCAATCGCGTTGCCTGCAGGTGAGAATGCTATGTCGTTAAGACTTCCGCCGAGCTGAGATAATCCATGGAAGAATTCTCCTTGGGGCGGGACTTCCAAATTCCACAATGAGAGCTGAGGCTGAGACGTAGCTCCTACCAACAGCGCCGCTGAAGTCGGACCGAATTCCAATGCCAAAGGATCGCTCGCTGTTTTTCGAGCTGATCTTACAATTATATTTTTTTCAATATCTACTACGTGAATTTCATTTTTATTTCCGCTCAAAGTTGTCTTCTGCGGAGAATCGCAACCTATTGCCAAAAGCTTGCCGCTCGGAGCAATATTTATTTTTGTAATAATCGGGATATCCGAAAAATTCATTATTTTTCTGATGTCGAAATTCGGCAAATCAAATATATAGATACTGCCGTCTGTCAACGCCGCGACTGCTTCATCTCTGGCTCTGTTGAACGCGAATGAGCTGACGGGATAAGGAAATTCGAGGTCTTTGATGAATTCTCCGTCTCGAGCTGAGTGAATCAATACTCGCGGTCCGAGAACGGGCACCAATGCGATGAAATCCTGACTTCGATCAATCATCATTTCATCAGTTTCAAAGCCGGCTTCGACCGAAACTTTTTTTACAGGTTCTACAGTCCCGATTTCAAAAATTGCTATTTCGTCTTGTCTGGGATAATCCAGTGGATAATGGTAAGCAACTGCGAAAGAATCCGCCACGGAAGTATAAGCAACGCCTGACGGTATAATCGCTGTTTTTCCTGAATTTTCAGGATCAGCAAGATACTCAATTTCATAAGTTCTGCTGCTCATGTTCCATTCGATTATTTTGCCTGTGACATCAGCTGCAAGCAATTTGGCTCCGTCAGAGCGATAGGAAATTTTTTGTACCGTTGTGCCGTCGTTTTCAAGGTATCTGACTTTTGAGTCATTGAACTCCTGAGATACTCTTAGCTTGACCTGATCAGACACCTGATTCGGAACTCTCCATACATAAGAGGAATCGTTTATTGTCACAATCTTCTGCCATGAAACACCGTTATTGACTGAGTAACTCAGCACAGTCGGCATATCCGGCGCGACTCCGGTCCATTGGATATTTATAAGTTGGCAAGGAGTGAGATGCACATTGCCGTTTGGATAAACTATTTCTAAATTTTTCTTGTCCCCGATAATCGGGAAAGAATTGCCGGACAGAACTAATTTTTCTTCCAATCCGCCGGCGTAATGAGTAGTCATTGTCGAACGATAATATTCATTGGCTTTGGGTTGATAGACCAATATAGCGTCATACGCAAAAGCCGGATGAGCCATTATAGGCGGCGGAGTATGATTGTCAGGCAGTCCGCGCCAAAGATATCTCATATTGTCATGATTCAACACAAGCGAATCAATCGCCAACATCATTTCATTGCCTTCCTTATCTAAAATATTGGCAACTCCGATAAGACTGACACGCTTCAGAGCTTCGGAATTCGGCACTGTATAATCGAATGCGTATTCACTCACATAGCCTTCTTCATTCACCATTGTATATCTGAGCTGCGGCAATCTTGTCATATTGCTGTAGCCTCTTTTTATCACAGTTTCGCCGCCGATTGTCACAATAAAATCAGCGCTTGGTATAACTCCTCGGAGTCTTGTGAACCAAGTAACCGTCTGCAAACCGTTGCCGCCAGGCTGTGAAACCGATACCGGTTTGGCAGCTGATCCGTTCTCACGAATAAGCAGATGTTTTGCCTCAATCGGAGTTACATTCCCGTCAACTGTTATGCGCAAGGATACTTGCATCAAGGGAACCTTCGCGGCACTAACCGTAATTGAAGGGTTCTGAATATCTAAGGGTTGCAAATATATCGAAATACCGGCAATAGATTTAGCTGTCATCAAAAACGTGAAAGCTACGACGAGAATTAGAAATCTCGTCGCGGAATTAGAATTTATCAATGTCATATCTTCTCAGCAATTTATTTTTTTTATAATCATATCGTACCCAATTAAACCATAGACACATCAAATGCCTACAAAGTTACATTGGAATACGGAATTATATTAAAGATATTGGTTATGAGAAGAAAATGATGCTTTTTGGGGAGAGGAGGCGCAAGATTCAGCTGTAACCGGATGTACAGACAATGAAAAAGCCCGACCGCACTTTGCGGTCGAGCTAATATTTATTACTCAATTACAAACTTCTTCTCAATCCGTTGTCCGTCAGAAAGATTCAGCACAACAAAGTATACAGCCGGTCCAAGATCGCCCTTAGAAAACAGAATAGTATTTTCACCTGCAGGATATTGCGTTGATACAACTTCGGCAACCTTTCTACCGAATACGTCAAAAATATCACATTTTACGAGTGCAGGAGATTCAAGTCTGAATTTTATTGTTGCTTGTGATGAAACAGGGTTTGGATAAATATTTATATCGTCCTGATTGTGTATGGGAAAGCCCTCCACCCCAACACCGTTCTGATAGCGGAAGACAAAAACATCGTCATAACCGCCGTATCCTTGGCTGCCGTCAGTTGTTATGAAAGTTGTGGAGAAAGTTTTTCCCACAATCAACGTCCTACCGTTCGGCTCAACTATTTGCTCTTTTATTTCCTCATGCCCACCACCGCCTATATAAGTCGAGTAGATCAATTCTGAAGCGTTCTCATTAAATACGGAAAAAGTCATATCACCATAGGGCTCAGGTTCTTCACCATGATTGCTGATATAGAAATTCTTCAAGGCATCGTCTGTACATGGGAAATCCGGTGAGAATGTTGAACCTGCTATATATACTTTACCGTTGATATCAACATCTATTTGAATACCGTAATCACCCAAATAGAATTCCCATCTTTCGCCTCCGAGATATGTACCAAATTCGAGTTCCGTCATATCCTTTTGGAATTTACAAAAATATAGATCATTGTATCCGCCGTACTCTTCATCAAAAGCTCCCTTTGTCGCGAGACCACTCTTGCGAGCTACACCACAGACATAAACGTGATTTAGAGAATCTACGGCAATATCACGCGGCATAAAATCAAGATATGAACCGTATTCCAATGACGAGCCATTGTGACTTAATCTACACAGATATCCCGCTAAATAGAGATTTGGGTCAAATTCCTTTTTATACGCGTCAGTAGTTATATCACAATCTCCTTCAATTCTCGCACCACAGAAATACATATTATTTTGTGTATCTATATTAAAATCAATAAAAGCAATTCTTGCAGTTTTTGTTAGATAAGTGGAGGCTAATAATTCAGATAAATCGTTACTCAATTTAGCTACAAGCCAAACATTTTTCCGTGCTGTCGTGTACTCTTTAATATATGCGTTTTCTGTAGTGGGAAAACAACTGCTGTCAGCTTTGATAAGCATTGTCGGGTTGCCGTCACGATCAGTTTTAAATTCAACACAATTTTCAATCCCAATATTTCCAAGATAAGTAGCTGCCATTATGCTTGTTGCACCACTATTTATTTTGTATACGTATATATCATACTTTTTAATGTCATTTGGTGTTTTATGTTTTTGATAGGCATTATCGCTCACATACATCGTATCAGTTTTTGAAACAGTAACAATAAATATATTGTCCTCATTATCAAGTTGAAAAGAACTATACTTTGTAATGCCTACTTCAGGCACTTTTGATAGTGGGAATTTATATGAAAATAATATAGTTTGCATATCAAAACTTGTTTTTACTATACATGAAACATCTTCACTAGGATCGACATATACATTATCGGTTAACGGAAAAACATGTATTAAGTCCCGACACATAATAGCCAAATGACCGCTTTTGCATTTTCGTATAAATCTCAATGATTCTTCGCCATATTTCCCAAATACAGTACAACTGACCACAGGATCAATAATAAGCGTCTTGTCAGATTTGTAAAAATCTGTATTAAACTTCACAGTATTATTTGACAATTGAAAAGAACATTCAACAGCTTGATTGTCATTTTGCGTATAAGCCATCAATCCGCTGTGGCTCACTTCGCCAAATCTTGTTTCTATTTTTATTGAATGTTTATCAACCGCAAGCCCTGACTGTCCGTTAAAACACAATTCAATATCGTTTGGATCAGCTCCGGGATTGACAATAAAATCATATCGGAATTTCTCCGAATCGAAGTAATATCGAATGTCTATATCTTCATAAACATCTTTTTGAATTATCTCGCGAGCACACTTCACACCGCCGATGAATTTTGAGCCGGTAAAATAACTTTCGTAGTATTTCATCAGTTTTTGAGGTTCGTATGAGATATCAGAAGTATGTCCTTTGTATGTCATCCCGATTACATGCCCCAAGCGCATACTATCAGCTTCAACCGAATAATAATCGGATACAACGGCACTGTCAGTAATCCACACAACAGACCCGTCAACGACAGTTCTGAATTGAACCTCTTCCGACCATTGCCCCCTGTTCTCAACAAAGAATGAACCTGGATTGGGTAGGGCGAACGCATTTGTCGCGACACTAAGAGCGATAAATAATGTAACTATTAGCTTTTTCATAAATTCCCTCGGATAATAACTGGAAAAAATATCGGAATGTCTGATTTGAAGATACAACAAAAACCGTAAAGATACTAATACAAAACAAGCAAGTATTGTTTTGTGTTCTCATTGTGTGTACAAATCACAAATGCCGGTTCTCTGCTCTTCAATCCAAATCTCTCTCGTATATTCCGCGGACAATCCCCACAACAGAAAAATCTGTATCTTCATCCAAACGAACAGGCGGGAAATCCGGATTTTCCGAAAGAAGAACGATTGTGTCATTGTCGAGCATTACTCTTTTGACAAACATTTCTCCTTCGACTTTCACTACTGCTATTCTGCCGGGAACAATCTCGTCGCTCGGACGCACAAACAGTGTCGAATTATTTGTGATACCGACTCCGATCATTGAATCGCCGGAAACACGGCACTGAATCAGTCCCTTTTCATTCAAATTGAAAACATTTGATGAGTTGTAATAATCGACATACTCATCTTTGACAAATTTCATTTCGACAGTTGCAAGCCCTTCAGCCGGCGGCTTGTCGAAGAAAATATAATCCGCTTTATCAGTGAAAATCACATTTGATCTGAACAAAACTGCTTCGTCAGCCCCGTCAAATGATATCTTAATATCTCGCATCAGGCATTCCTCGAAGATCAATTCATTTTTGGCGGAGCTGAATGAATAACCGAGATATTCTCTCTGTGCGTAGTTTTTCGCCAGAGCGATCAGCTCGGGATTATTCATATTTCTGAGGTTTTTCTCGAATTCGGACAGCAGCATCAGCTCTGCCTCCGAATTTTTTTGTTCTTATTGATTGCCTTGCTGACATCTCCCGCGGCAACCGAGAAATCTTCGTGCGGTTCCGCAGCTATAGAAATTCGTTTATCACTCTCCGGGGAGAGCATCTCCACCGATCCCCCAATTTGGTTTTCGGCTGCCGAACGCAAAGCCGTTCCGGCTTCATTGCCGGCATAGATTGAGGATTCGCCCGTGAGCAAAAATATCGGATTGTAGCCCCGCAAATATAAACTCAGCAGCAGCCTGTTCGGAATATAGGCTCTGCCGTTTTCGTAGTTGGCGATATTATCCTTAGTTTCAGAGAGGAATTCTGCGAATTGGCGAGTTGATACTTTTCTACCTTCAAAGAAAACATATCTGATTTCGCGCAATCGTTTGCCCATATCATTTTTTAAGTTCTGCACAATTTATCCCCAAGTTTATATTTTATTTGCTAATGATGTAATATCTACATATATTTGAATTGTATTATGCTACTAACAATTGTATTTATTACAACTATTGCTAAGTTAAGAAAATAAATCATCAATATCAAGAATAATATTTTTCATATAACAACTCATAAGAACAAGTCAATCAAAGGATTAGCAAACCAACGAACAATAATCTAATTATTTCTAATATTCACAGACAGGAACAGCCATGGACGAAATCTATAATCTACTCAGCGAAGAGGATTTAACACCCGATCTCAAAATGATCGCAGACGTATGCGGAACTGAAAGCGTAACCAAAATGATACAAAACTTGAGCGGGCTCAGCTTCTACATTCCAAAGTTATCCCACTTCGACAGTTTGGTTCTCAAGTACGCCAAATCAAAACCGGAAAAGACAATGAAACAACTGGCAACCGAGTTAAATGTTTCGCTGCCGTATATCAGAAAAATCATGAAAGCCGGTTAAAATAAGAACCACCTCCCCCTCCGGGGACTCCTCCTAAAACAGGAGGAGAGTCGGACTATATGTTTGCTTATTCAAAAAATTAGTAAACAACTCCCCTCCTGTTTTAGGAGGGGTGCCCAAAGGGCGGGGTGGTTCTTCAGCACGAATTTCATATAGGCAAATAAGTTTTTTATTCTTCTCCCTTTGTTCTGACTCCAATTATTGATAATTTAGTACTTTATGGAATTATTCGTCAATCGGAATAGATTCAAAACGGAAACGAAGATGAGCAAAAAGAAAAAAGAAGATAAATCAGAAAAAAAGACGGCCAAAGAAATGGGCTTCATGGGTCACATGGAGGAAATGCGCAACCGGATAATATATGCCCTGTTGGGGATAATTGTCGGTTGTATCATTGCCGCTGTGTTTATCGATGAACTCATGCTTTTTATCCTGCTGTCACCTGCCAAAACTGCCGATATGGATCTCCAGAATTTGCAGCCTTTCGGTCAGGTCTGGCTGTTCTTCAAAGTGATTCTGGCTGCCGGCGTAATCTTCTCATTCCCGTTTTCATTATATCAATTATGGAAATTTATTGTTCCCGGTTAATATATTACAGAAAAAGGCTGGGTTCGTTCGATCACATTCTTCACATCGCTTTGTTTTCTCAGCGGTATAGCTTTTGCCTACTTCATCATGATTCCGTCAATGCTGGGATTTTCGTCAGATTTTGGCTTAGAGGAGATTAAAAACCAAATTGACGTAAACAATTATTTTAGTTTTTTTAGTATAACATTGCTCGCTTCCGGAATGCTTTTCGAATTGCCGATGATTTCCTATATACTGTCAAAAGTAGGAATTTTGACCCCGCAATTCCTTAGAAAATACAGACGCCACGGCATATTGATCATGATGATTCTTGCTGCTATGCTGACTCCGACAACCGATCCGTTTAGTATGATGATTTTCGCTACGCCTTTGTTCGGGCTTTATGAGATCAGCATCTGGATCAGTAAATTCACAGTCGGCAAACGGGAAAAAGCCAAAGATGAAGCTGAGAAGAAACAAGAAGAAGAAGACAAAGAACAAGAATAAATCGTTATCCCTAAAAATAAATTATCGGATATATATATAAAATCGTATATTGCGTAATTGGCATTAGAAGGCATGGTATGTTAAACTACTGTCAAAAACAAGACATTTGACTAAAATTATTATAATGTGGACGGATGAAGCTCAAGGAAATAAGTAAACCAATCGCCGAGGACTTGAAAGAATACAACAAGTATTTTAAAACTCTGTTGCGTTCCAACGTCGCTCTGCTTGATTTAATCGTTAAATATATAAGCAACAAAAAAGGCAAGCAGGCTCGACCTGTACTCGTTTTCTTGTCCGCAAAGCTTTTCGGCGATGTTGACAAAAGAGCATATACCGGGGCTGCTATGGCTGAATTATTGCACACTGCCACATTGGTTCACGACGACGTTGTCGACGAAGCGGATCAGCGCAGAGGCATCGCCACTATCAATTCCCGGTGGAACAACAAAATCGCTGTATTAATAGGAGATTTCTTGCTGGCAAAAGGTTTGTTGTCCGCTATTGACGCATCTGAATTTAGTTTCCTCGGAGCTATCTCTAACGCCGTTCGCAGAATGAGTGAAGGCGAACTGCTGCAAATCCAAAAGAGCAAAGACGGTGATATTGACGAAGATACATATTTCAGAATCATTTCCGATAAAACCGCATCGCTGATGGCATCATGTTGTGAAATTGGCGCAATCAGCACAAGCGACAATCCGGAATACCACAAAATCATGCGCGATTACGGCGAATACATTGGTATATCTTTCCAGATTCGAGATGATATTTTTGATTTCAACATTGGCAGCACAATTACCGGCAAGCCGACAGGGAACGATCTCAAAGAAAAGAAAATCACATTGCCGCTGATATATTCTTTCAATAAAGCTGATCGTTCAGAAACAAAAAGAATATTAAAAATCATTAAAAACGGTGATTTGAAATCAAAAAGCATTAAACACATCTGTGACTTTGTCGCTGAACACGGCGGTTTAGAATATTCTAAGCTAAAAGCTGATGAATACAAGAACAAAGCAATCAAACTTCTCGACGTATTCGAAGACTCGGAAGCAAAAACTGCTCTAATTAATTTTGCTGATTTTGTTGTTCAACGAAAATTGTAATTATCTTTGATCTACTTTTGACTACTGATTGGCTGAATTGATGAATGATATTAGCCCAATGTTCGCCGTCGAGGCGGACAAGTTGTTACTCTCAGGCTTCCCCGATGAAGCGGCGGAACTCTGCCTGATCGGTTTAGAGGCATTCCCCGACTACCCCACTGCCTATACAGTCCTTGCTAAGGCTTATCATCTGACAGGCAATGAAAATAAATGCGCTGAAATAATCGCAGAAGCACAAAACAAATTCCCTTCAAGCAAAACCGTTCAAAGAGTCAGGATTGATTTTTTAAATTCAAATAATGTTTTCAATAATCCGACCGTCGAAACAAATTCAGACGAAGACGATATCGATCTTGACGACATGTTTGACTTCTCTGTTTCTGAAACGGAATTTATTGATTTTGAGCTTGATCCGGAGATTGAAAAAGAAGCTGAGACTGCTGTTGAAAAACATCCGAAGAAAACAATTCGTGATTTATTCTCCTTAAACAGTAATTCAAGCATTTCGGAAGATTCGCCGGAATCCCTAAGCGAGAAAAAGGATTATAGTACAAAAACACTTGAGTTCCCGAGCTTTCAGGATTATGCAGGGGGTTTATTTACTGATAATGAATCAGAAAAAAAAGATGCGCAGAATTTATTTGATTATAGCGACTTAAATCTGAGCGATGATCTTAACATACTTGCCCGCAAACTGGATTCTGCCAACATACCCGACCAAACTGAAGAAGAAGAACTTGATTCTGACGAACCTGCGGCAACAATGCTGAATGATACTATTGTGGGAATCTACGAACAACAGGGGCTTTTCGAAGAAGCGATTGAGGCATACAAAACACTGTCCGAAAAATCTCCGGAAAAAGCTGACTTGTACGCCGACAAAATAAAAGTCCTGAAAAAGAAGATTAAGCAAAAATAGTCAATACTGTACTTCTACACAGCTTGGATTATCGGAAAACTACGGATACAAAAAAGTTCTGATCAATCCCTTTAAACACTTCCCTTCAAAATCTTTATCATACCGTCTATCGTATGAACCGGGGACTCGACCACGTCTTGCACTTCTTTTTCTCGCAGAGCCGCTCCTGTCACCGGACCGATCGCTATAGTCAGAGATTCCGTAAGCATTCTGCGAGCTTCTCTGTCGCCGAGAATCTCGAAGAAATTATTAACGGTGGAAACGCTTGTGAACATATATGCATCAGCTCCGCTGCTTTTCAATTCCTCGATTATATTATCTTCAGGCTTGTCTCGGAGCAGTTTGTAGACTTCCAAAGTGTCAGTATTGATCCCCATATCTCTCATGCCGTCGGTCAGCATATCTTTTTTGAAATCGCCTTTGATACGCAGCACTTTTGTTGCGGAAAAGCCGTATGAAATCGCCAATTCTTCCAACAATGACGCAGAAGTATATTTACTCGGTACAAAGTCAGCTCTGAGTCCGAATTTCTTGAGCGATCTCTCTGTTCCCGAACCGATGACCGCTATTTTTGTTTTCCCGATAATTCTTGCATCGCCATTTTGAAGACGCAATAATTCGAAGAAATATCTAACTCCGTTTTCGCTTGAAAACAGCATCCAATCATAGTCATTATCACTAAAAATATCGAACATAGATTTTCCGGGCGTAGACAGTTCTGTGCGAATCACTCTGAAAGGAACTACTTCGGCTCCTTCATTGCTCAAAGCGTCATAGAGCGAATAAGCCTGATCCTTGGCACGAGTCGCAACGACTCTTTTGCCGCTGAGAGCTTTATTATAATTTGGTTTCAAGCTTTCGGAAAGCAAAGCGTTGGGACTGATAACAAATATCAGAGGCGGCTTGAAATTACCTGTCATCAAGGCTTCGGGAATTTCCGCCAAACTCGTAACAACTTCACGTTGGAAAGGCAAAGTACCGTTTTCAATCAATGCGGCAGGAGTGTTCGGGTCAGCACCAAATTCAATCATAATCGGCACAATCATCGGGATCATCGACACACCCATATATATCACGAGAGTCGTATTTTTTAGCTGAGCCAATTGCTGCCAATCAACTTGGCTTTCTTCTTTCCCCGGCTTTTCATGAGCAGTGATAAACATGCACTGAGTCACCATATTCCGGTGTGTCAAAGGAATTCCCGCATAAGCGGTCGCACCGACAGCTGCAGTAATTCCGGGAACGATTTCGTAGCGAATTCCTTCTTCAATCAGCGCAAGTGCCTCTTCCGAGCCTCGACCGAAAATATATGGATCGCCGCCTTTGAGGCGTGCCACATTTTTGCCTGATTTTGCTTTGTCGATCAGCATTTGGATTGTATCCTCCTGCGCCACATAGTGATGTCCTGCGGCTTTACCGACAAAAATCATTTCAGCGTCAACAGCACATTTCATTAACAATTCGGGATTCGCGAGCTTGTCGTACAACACAACATCAACTTTTTCGAGGATCTCCATACCCTTTACTGTTATCAACCCGGGATCGCCCGGGCCGGCGCCGACAATATAAACTGTTCCGTAATCTGACATATTCTATTTTCTCGGATAATTTTCAAACATAGTTTTAAGCTGAGTCTCAGCGATGAATCGCCCTTGTTCAGACATGATTTTGTCCCAATCAGTTTGCAGAAATTCGGAAATCAATTTTTCACGGATTTCTGTTTTATCATAAACATCACGCTCATAGAGCAGATTCCTGAATTGAGCTGCAAGCTCTGCCGTATCTTTCAAATGAGGAGATAATACTTTATCGAGCTTCTGTCTCATTGATCGAACAAAAAACGGGGCTTCTCCCTGAGACGCTATAGATACAGTAAGCGGTCCGCGACGAATTGTGGCGGGCATAATAAAATCGCAATATTCAGGCACATCCGCGGCGTTCAATATCGCGGAGTTTTTATCACAATCAGCTTTAAGCACTTCAGGAACGGACAAATCATCAACTGCCGAGAACACAATTTTGAATTGATCGGCATCTCCCTTTTGATAAGTACGTTTTTGGAATTTGATTTTACCTGAGTCGGCATAAGATTGCAATTCCGGCAGAATCTCCGGAGAAATGAGTGTTATGTCTGCGTCAAATTCGAGCAAGTTTTCAACTTTGCGCAGAGCGACTCTTCCGCCTCCGACCACCAGAGCCGGCATTTTATCAAGATCAACAAGTACCGGGAAATAAGACATAATATTTTTAACGATTAATAATTAACATTTCAGCTTGATTTCAAGCTCCCGCAATAATACTACAAATTAAGAATATAGAAGCAAAATTCAAAAATTTAAAAAAAATTATAATTTCCCGAAACTTTTTGAGAGCACTATCGTAGACTGATATAAGCCCTCTTAGTTTGAATGAACTGAGCATGATCGCGTCGCAGGAGAATTTCTGCGGCGCGATCGTTGTTTAACCCTACTGCTACTTTCATATTAATTCAGATCAAGCAACAAAGTAGAGTTGCGAATTAATCTCATATTGTGTATTTTGTGATTTGTTATCAACACCATACATACAGGACAACAATGTACTCTAATATTTTATCGTTTTCCGTTTCCGGTATCGACGCTTTTAAAATTGAAATTGAAACACATCTGGACAATACCATTCCGAATTTTCTAATAGTCGGTTTGCCGGATTCCGCAGTGAAAGAGTCTCGCGAACGTGTGACCGCGGCTATGAAAAACTCCGGATTCATGTTCCCTATCAAAAAGATTACCGTCAACCTCGCTCCGGCTGACGTTCGCAAAGAAGGAAGCGCCTTCGATCTGCCTATTGCTCTCGGTATTTTAACAGCGACCGGAGTTATAGAACAAGAAAAACTTGATTTGACAGCCGCGATGGGTGAACTTTCCCTCGACGGATCTATCCGACCCGTTCACGGAGCCTTGTCCGTAGCCTTGGAAGCAAAATCACAAGGCATTAAAAGGATACTCCTCCCTTCAGTCAATGCAGACGAGGCCGCATTGGTCAACGAACTTGATGTAATTCCGATTGACTCACTGCGTCAGGCAGTTGAATATTTGATCGGAGAAACAGACATCCCGATCAGAAAAGTAGATATTAATAAGATTTTTCAAGATGCCGATAAAGATCATCTCCTTGATATTTCCGATGTCAAAGGACAGGAAAATGTAAAACGGGCTTTGGAAGTCTCGGCAGCAGGCGGACATAATATATTAATGATCGGGCCTCCAGGCTCCGGCAAAACAATGCTGGCAAAAAGAATTTCCGGGATATTGCCCTACTTAACCGTAGACGAGTCTCTCGAAACCACGAAAATACATTCAGTTGCCGGTCTTTTGCCTCCGGGCAAAGCTTTGGTAACGGTTCGCCCGTTCCGCGCACCACATCATACTATATCTGATGCCGCGCTTGTAGGAGGAGGCATGATAAAAATTCGTCCCGGCGAAATATCTCTGTCGCATCACGGTGTACTGTTTATGGATGAGCTTCCGGAATTCGCGCGTAACGTCCTCGAAGTCTTGAGACAGCCGATTGAGGAAAAAAGAATTACAATTGCAAGAACGAGAGTAACCGTTGAATATCCGGCGAACTTCATGCTGGTATGTTCTATGAACCCCTGTCCCTGTGGTCATTTCGGCGATACTACAAGAGAATGCACCTGCAATTCCAATCAGATTCAGCGCTATCTCGCTAAGATATCCGGCCCGCTCTTGGACAGAATAGATATTCACGTGGAAGTCCCTGCCGTTAAATATCAGGAACTCTCCGCTCAAACCAAGGGAGAATCATCGGAAGTTGTCCGCGAGCGTGTAATAAAAGCTCGTTTAGTCCAAGATCAACGATTCAAAGACAGGACGGGTATTTTCAAAAATGCCGATATGGAATCAAAAGATATTCGGACATATTGCAAATTGGACGTTTCCTCTCAAGCCATTTTAAAAATGGCAGTTGACAAACTCGGTTTCTCAGCTCGTACTTATGACAGAATTTTGAAAGTTTCACGCACAATAGCAGATTTGGCAGCCTGCAAAGAAATTAAGCCCGAACATATTTCCGAGGCTGTCCAGTACAGAAGTCTTGATCGGGAATATTGGAAATAGGGGGAAATAAGAACCACCCCCTAACCCCCTCCTTCGCAGGCGGGGGGATAAGATTAAGATTCTTAAAACACCCCTCCTCTTTCCAAGGAGGGGTGCCCGAAGGGCGGGGTGGTTCTTCTCTTAAC
>JAQIDA010000143.1 GCA_027858275.1 Candidatus Kapaibacterium sp.
GGCATTAGAGGGATTTTATTTTCTGTCCGCTTTAAAATACTCGCCGCCTTCGCCTCGAGTTTTCGTGTCAACCGAGTAAATATCAGTCGGAGATAATAATATTATCATCAAAAACAAAGTTATCATTACAGATTTCATTATCAAGCCCTTATATAATGAAAGAATAAATATTTCCACGCTAATTCACAAGTTAGAAATATTTAGCTTAATCTCAAAATAAAAATGATTTAAAAGCAAAGAATATAATTACCCGTTGTAGAGACGCCCAATTTGGGCGTCTAAGCACGAGAGAAATAAGGCGCAAGAATTATAATAATTGAGACGCCCAAATTGGGCGACTGTACGAATAATATTCATTAAAGATGCTTTATTTGCTCATTTCATCCAAGAATAAAGCTGAGGTTTTTATACCGCCGTAATAATTCTCGACGCTGTAATTTTCATTGGGTGAATGGATGTTATCGCTCGGCAAGCCGAATCCCATGAGAACAGACGGAACATTTAGCACTACTCGGAACTGATCGACTACAGGGATAGACCCGCCTTCACGCATAAATACCGGTTTTTTACCGAAGGCCTTTTCGAGTGCTGTCATTGCCGCGTCCACGGGCTTGCTTTCGCGTTCGACCAAAACGGGGGTGCCGCCGTGTAAATTCGTGAATTCAATTGTCACTGTGGGAGGCGCGATAGATTTGAGATGTTTCTCAATTTTCTCGACAACTTCAGCCGGTGTTTGATGCGGGACTAATCTCATTGAAATTTTAGCAGTTGCTTTTGACGGGAGGATTGTTTTCGATCCTTCTCCCGTATAGCCGCCGTAGATGCCGTTCAAATCCAGAGAGGGGCGAGCCCAAACTCTTTCGAGAGTCGTAAATCCGATTTCGCCGTTGACGGATTCAATGCTGAGATCATCGCAATATGCTTTTTCGTCGTAGGGCAAAGTTTTGAATCCTTCTCGCTCGACATCGGTCAATTCAAGAACATTATCATAAAATCCGGGAATTGTGATTCTTCCGTGTTTGTCTTTTAAGCTTGAAATCATATCGCAGAGTACATTGAGTGGGTTGTCAATCGCTCCGCCGAATGAACCTGAGTGCAGGTCTCTGTTCGGGCCGTTTACAGTAACTTCCACATTCTGTACACCGCGCAAACCGTAGCAGAGAGAAGGTACGCCTTCGGCGAACCATTCGGTATCAGATATAAGCGCTGCGTCGCATGCCAACATTTCCGCGTTGTCTTGAATGAATTTTTCGAGATTGCTGCTTCCGGCTTCTTCTTCGCCTTCGAACAAGAGCTTGATATTCACAGGCAATTTGCCTTTAGTTTTCATGTACGCTTCAATAGCTTTGACATGACTGAACATTTGTCCTTTGTCATCGGCTGTGCCGCGAGCAAATAATTTACCGCCGCGAATTTCCGGTTCAAAAGGAGGAGTTGTCCAGAGATTCAAAGGATCGACCGGTTGTACGTCGTAGTGACCGTAAATCAGAATTGTAGGCACGTTTTCGCCTGCGCCCTTCCATTCGGCATAAACAATAGGATGTCCTTCTGTTTCAATCATACGTACATCTTCAATCCCGGCGTCAATTACATATTCTTTCAGACGGCCGGCGCAACGCAATACGTCATTATTATATCTTGAATCACTACTGATACTCGGAATTTTAAGGAATTCAACCAGCTCGTCCATATAGCGATTTTTATTATCGTCAATATACTTTAATATGTCGTTCATTACTTTCTCCATAGATGAATCAAAATTCTAAATAATACAACTAAACGCAATATAATGAATTGAAGATAAATCAATTATGTTTTTGTGGTATTAAGAAAAAATAAATTTATATGCACAAAATCATAATTCAACGAACGCAAGACGGGCAGCCGAAATAATCAACTGCCCGTTTGAATTGAGATGTTAAAGCCGAATTGTCTATTCTTTCGGCATATCTTCGCCCGTGACACTTTCTAATTTGGCCTTGAGCATTTCCTCAAGAAGTAAAATCTGTTTGTGGCTGGCTGTACCGACCACTCCGCTGACGATCACCCATTTGCCTCTTTCTTTTTTCAAAGTTCTGTTCATTCTCATGAACAGAGTAGCTGTTTTATCTCCGATAGTTATTGTTTGTGGTATACCGAAAATAATCGACGCCAGTTTTGGGTTGCCGGGATCCATTTGAATAGAAATATCCAACATTTCTCCATAGATCATTTTGTCAAACTTTTTCCATTGAGCTTTGATTTTTTCTTTAAAATCAGCAAATGTGTTAATGACTTCAGCTGAATCAGTTCCAAAAAACACAACATCACCCGCGAGGGTTTCTGTCAGAGCATAGAAATTCTTTTCGTCCATAGCCTTGTTGTAGGCTTTGATAACCTTGATAATAGCTTCGTGTTCTTTGTCAACTTCTTCCTTGGACAGAACTTTTTGTTCGGGAGTGCAAGCGGCAAGAACGATAAATAAAGACAGTAATAAGTAACTTATATACTTCATAAAACCTCCAAAATATTTTTATTCAGCTTCTCATTACCCTAAGATAGGAAAAAGAACTAAATAATAAAATAGTTTTTACTATTTATTAACATAAATTAATTATACTTGATTTTTGTTTAAAATTCGATATCTCTAAATTTGTTTTTATTGTTTTGCTTAGCGCTTGTTTCATGCCCGGTTTATACAAAGTATTAATTTGTCTAAGGAACTAAATCCCGGGAAAGTTCGCTTGTATTATCAAAAAAAAATAGTAAATTCCGATCCGGTTTTAGGTTATATGATATTGACCTCGGAGGAACTCCGAATGTGCCGGCAAAGAAATAAATATGAAAATAATTTTTACAATAAAATAAGGTGTCCTCAAATGAAAAGACTACTACCCTTTCTTCTGATCCCGATCATTCTTCTGTTGGTGAGTTGCGAGAAGAAAAATGAAACAAAATCAACGGATTGCCCACAATCAAACGAGAAATGCACAGTGGAAGAACCCAATCAGAAATGGATTGAAACTACGGTTGATTATCTGAGCAAAAAATACGGTAATGAGAACAGAGATCGTCTGCTTCTCGGAGTTACGCAAGTACATGGTCTCTGGCATCCGGAAGACGGTTGCTGCCAAGTGGAATTCCACAAATTTATCGAAGAAAATTATATAAACGACGATGCCAAACGCAAAGAACTATTCGAAAGACTTCAGAGAAATTTTGAGATAATAATAGGACACAACGGTAAAGTCAATCTTGAATTGACCGAACCGGTTCACGTAGCTATAGGCGATATGATTCCGGTCGACGGATTATTTGCCGCATACAGCCCGTCGGCTCACTTCGATGATGATATGTATAAAAGCAAAATCGCTTTTATAGTTGCTTTAAATTTCCCTGCTTATACACTTGCAGAGAAAAATGAACTCGGTCCGAAATGGACTCGTCTCGAATGGGCTTACGCCAGAATGGGCGATATGTTCACTTCGAGAGTCCCCGCTGCGCTCAATCAAGCAGTTTCAACAGCAATGTCAACAGCAGACAACTATATCTCTAATTATAATATCTTCGCCGGCAAATTGGTTGATAAAGACTTCAACACATTTTTCCCTGAAGATATGAAACTCATAACACATTGGAATCTGCGTGACGAATTGAAATCGCAGTACGCCAATAAAGAATCCGGACTCCAAAATCAGGAAATGATTTATCAGGTGATGCAACGCATTATCGATCAGTCAATTCCTCAGGAAGTTATTAATAAGGGCGATTATCAATGGGACCCTTATGAAAACAAGATTTATAAAGACAAAAAAGAAATTCCTTTCACAGCCGAAGCTGATGTTCGCTATGATTACCTGCGCAAGAACTTCCTCGCAATGAAAGCCATTGATGAATATACTCCACAGTATCCTACTTATATTGAACGTGCTTTCGATAAGGGTTTGGAATATTCTAAAAAAGAAATCGAAGATTTGTTTGTTACTCTTTGTTCTTCGCCTCAAGTGGCGGAAGTCGGCGCGCTTATCAAAAAAAGACTCGGTCGTGATTTAAGACCTTTCGATATATGGTATGACGGATTCAAATCGAGAAGCTCAATTTCAGAAGATGATCTCGACAAACAGACAATGAGCAAATATCCAAATCCCGCGGCTGTACATGCTGATCTCGACGATATTCTCGTAAAGCTTGGTTTCACAATTGAAAAAGCTCAATTCATAGCGTCAAAAATACAGGTTGATCCGTCTCGCGGAGCCGGACATGCTTGGGGATCTCAGATGAAATCCGATGTATCCCATCTCAGAAGCAGAATCGGCGAAAAAGGAATGAACTACAAAGGCTACAACATCGCTGTTCACGAATTTGGTCATAATACGGAACAGACTCTTACCCTGCACGATGTTGATAATTACATGATGAGCGGCGTTCCTAACACAGCGTTCACTGAATCATGGGCGTTTATTTTTCAGCATCGCGATTTGTATTTGCTCGGCATGAAAGAAAACAATCCGGATAAAAAATACTTGGATGCGCTTGATAACTTCTGGTCAGTTTATGAAATCATGGGCGTTTCGCTTGTCGACATGAATGTCTGGGAATGGCTCTACGCTAATCCCGAATGCACAAAAACAGAGCTTAAAGAAGCGGTTATCAATATTGCGAAAGATATTTGGAATAAATATTACGCACCGGTATTCGGAATGAAAGATCAGTCGATCCTCGCGGTTTATTCGCACATGATCGATTATCCTCTGTATCTGTCTGCATATCCGATAGGGCATATAGCTGAATTCCAGATTGAACAGTTCATAGAAGGCAAAAATCTCGGTTCTGAAATGATCCGAATTTGCTCACAGGGTCGTTTGACTCCGGATATCTGGATGCAAGGCGCTGTCGGCAATAAATTGATGGTCGAGCCGACACTTAAAGCAACGGAAGAAGCTTTGAAACATATAAAATAAATGTATTTGATATATGATAAATAAAACCGGCAGACTTCCCTAAAGTTTGCCGGTTTTTGTGTATATAAGACAATCAGCCATGTATTGTTAATAAATAATTTGGTGAGATAATGAAAAAAATATCTGTTCAGGACTTGTGGAACAAAGCTGCCGGGACGCTCAAACGCTTTCCTTTTGTTCTTGCTTTTGCGTTGATTTGCACGATCGCTGATATTAATCTCAACGAGTACGATGATGACGCTGATTGGATAAAAAGGTTGGCGTTCACTTCATGCTTGGCAGTGCCTCTGTTCACCGGGCTGAAATTCCTGTCCGAAAGAAAACAATTCAGCATCACGAGCAATATTATCGCTCATGCTGTAGGAATACTTTTGCTGCTTCTGCATTATTTCTTTTTCGAGCAGACCGAAGCGGATTATATTCAATTCGGCATGTATATGGTCGCCGGAGTGTTCTTTGTTTCTGTCGCTCCTTATTTTCAAGAAAGCAGCCGTATCGGGTTTTGGCAATATAACAAGATATTGATTTTGCAATTGCTCCTGTCCGGCTTTTTCACATCAGTTTTGTATATCGGCTTGAGTGTCGCTATCCTCGGATCGGACGAATTGTTGGGCATTGAATGGGGCTACAAGATATATTTCGAACTGTGGATCGCTCTTTTGGGTGTGTTCAATACATGGCTTTTCTTGGCTAACACTCCGAGTGATTTCGATATTGTAGACAAAACAGAAAAATATGAAAAGCTGATAAAGGTTTTCGCTCAATTTGTGCTAATTCCCATAGCCGGAATATATTTCATCATTTTGTATGCCTACGGAGCAAAAATCATTGTTAATTGGGAATTGCCGAACGGATGGGTTTCCGGGCTTGTTCTGGGATACGCCGGAGTTGGTTTGCTCGCCCGTTTGTTGTTGTATCCTATACGTGAGCAAGCAGACAAAAAATGGGTGAATATAGTCTCTAAGACATTCACAATTTCCGTATTCCCGCTTTTACTTCTCGCCTCAGTCGGAGTCTATCGCAGAGTTCTTGATTACGGTATAACCGAACCCCGTTATTTCTTGATTATTCTCATAGCTTGGTTGCTCTTTATATCATTGTATTTCTTGTTCTCGAAGCAGGAAAAGATCAAGTTGATTCCTCTGTCGCTGCTCGTTGTGACATTAATAACGTCCGTCGGTCCTTGGGGAGCTTTCTCGGTTTCAACGAACAGTCAGATTGACAGATTTATGAGAGTATATTCTGACAATGAACAGAGATCGGACACTCTGATATCTAATGACTTAACGGCAAATGAAATTAATGCAAATCTCCGGTCAATTTCATTTTATCTGGACGAGCAGGGAACTTTGGACGAATTGAAAGAACGTTTGATTGAAGAAAAGCCGGATTTAGCTGATAAAATTACTGAATCATTGTCTGTGTCTGAGCTGATGTCCGTTTTGGATATTACAAAATCTAAATCAAATAAAGAATACTATAATTCCGGACGAGACGAGCTGACCTACCTTGGGGATAATCTTTATTTCATTGACATGGCATCTCGTTATCCCGGCCAACATAATCGTACTTATAAAGGTGAGAATTGCAGTGCAGGCGTTATATATCAGGATGAAGATTTCATATTAAACGTCGATTTTACTTCCGAAAGATTCGGATTATCCGACATTCGCTTTTCAGTTGATATGAAAAATATATTTTCTGAGATACGTAGTAAATACGGCGATAACAATTCAATGCCGCGTTATATTAAACATGTAGACCATGAAGCGGCCATTATGACTCTAATCCTGTCAAATATCAACGGGAAAACATTTGAAGATTCCGGAACAATCCAATCTTTGGGTGGATTTGAAACGGATATTCTGATCAGAGTGAAATAGGGCTTGAAAAGCCGTTCCCATCGGCTACGTGTGAGGGAACGGTTTTGTT
>JAQIDA010000201.1 GCA_027858275.1 Candidatus Kapaibacterium sp.
AATATACATATCGTAATAGTCAAAAAATGATGTCTTGCTTCCGCCTGAGTTCTTTGCATTTTGAATAATTAAGTCAATCTGTTTTCGCATATCAATTTTAGATACATATACGCTGTTCCGTAAATTATCAAAATGGAACTCGGAAACACTTTTTTGGATATTAGACAAATACATGCTGATCGCCTGAGCGTTATCCGCACTGTTCTTAATATCAGCTTTTCTCTTATCCCAATCTCCAGGGAAAACAGAAACGCCGGTAGATTTAAAAACACGTTCTCCGCTCCATGATACAGAAATCAATATCGGTGACAATTTTTTTTGTATATTTGGGTATTGAAGATAAAGGCGAATAGTTATCTTAGACTTCATAACAAACAGTCCTTAAAATGTTGTTTATTGTAGTGGACAGATAACTAAGCAGAATTATTGTATTATGACAGATGACAGCGAATATACAACATGCAAGATTATGGCAGAATAAGGCGTAATGCTAATGTTAGCACCAACTTAGGTTAATGTTGATTCGCCGTAGTTTTCATTAAAGCTCTTCCCTGAGCGGAGTCGAAGGGAATGACACAGCGGGTGACGGTTAAAAAGAGTCCCTTCGACTCCGCTCAGGGAACGGTTACTAAACAAGCTCTGTCCTAGTTAAAATCATTCTTAATTATCTCATCAGCGCCTGCCGTAAGCAAATCCGAGGCAAGTTTTTTGCCGATTTTGACAGCATCTTCCGGATTGCCTTTGGCATCAATCTTAACTTGCTTCCTGCCGTCGCCGGAACTTACTAATCCTGAAATATGTAGAATTGAATCTTTGGTCGTCGCGTAAGCTGCTATCGGCGTTTTGCATCCTCCGCCTAAGGCAGTGAGGAAAGCCCTTTCTGCGGATGTTTCTAAAAATGTAGGTTGATGATTCAGTTTAGTACATATTTCAATCAACTGTTCGTTGTTTTGATTTATCTGTATACCGAGCGCACCCTGACCTACTGCCGGCAGCATTGTATTAACATCTATTTCGGATGAGATATGTTGCTGCAAATTGATACGCTCTAAACCTGCACAAGCCAGTATCACTGCGTCCCAATTCGAGTCGAGAAATTTCTTGATTCGAGTGTTTACGTTGCCTCTCAAATCAAGTGTTTTTATATCAGGACGGAGATTTAACAATTGGGCTCTTCTGCGTGTTGAACCTGTAGCTACTATGGCGTTTTGGGGTAAATCCTCAATAGTCATTCCCTGACGTCGTGCGAGCAAGCCGTCGTTGACTTTGTGTCTCTTGCTGACAGCGGCGAGCAAAAGCCCGTTCGGCATTTCGGTTTGCATGTCTTTTAAGCTGTGAACGGCCAGGTCGATAGTGCCGTCGAGCAGGAGATTTTCCAATTCTTTTGTGAACAATCCTTTACCGTCGATTTTGTCCAAGGCCTTATCGAGAATGATATCACCTTTGGTTTTCACAAGTTTGAGTTCAACTTCTGTTTCGGGGAAAAGATTTTCGATTTGTTGCTTGATGAAATTGGCTTGCCACAGAGCTAATTCACTCGATCTCGTTCCTATTATTACTTTTTGTTTTTCAGTCATATTTTCCGCGCTTTTTCTGTCATAATATCAACAAGTCGCAATATAAAAAAAATATCCGACACATAGCCAAATCTTTAGGTGATTGAGGCTAAATATCGGATAATAATTATTCTGATTCTTGTCGGCTATCTGATAACAGTTATTTTCTTTGTGAACAAAGTATTTCCGTCAGCTTGAATCATCAAATTGTACATGCCGGGAGTCAGCTCGCTTGCGTCAAAATTAAATGTCTTAACAGATCCTTCTCCGATATTTCCGGCATATATAGTTTTCAGTTTGATTCCGACAATGTTATACAAATCAATTGTGACTGATGTTGTCTGCACAGGTGCCGTGAATGACACAATTGCCATATCTCTGACCGGATTGGGATATACCTGAACGTCAGTCAAAGGAAGCAATTCATTCGTAGGCGCTTCCTCAACATCAGTAATAGTCGAAAATCCCGCGATTTTGTAGATACTTCCTTTTGATCCGGTGAAATCCGAGATCCAGAAATTCTTGTCTCGACTGTCGTATTCTATGCCTCGGCAATTGATAGACCCGTTTCTGCTTGTCAGAAGAATAGTATCCAGAATTGTCGTCATGTCGTCTTTGTCGAGTTTGATTATTGCTGTTTCAATCAGACCGCCGCTGCCTGCGCTGAATTTTGTTGATGCCTGGTAGACAGTTTTGTCTCCGTCGAAACAGAGGCCGCGAGGACCGTAATATTCAGCATAAGGATTAGGAATTTTCCTGATTTCGAATTCTGTGTCAGGGTAAGTCTCGGGCTTGATAAGATACAACCATCGGCTGCCGTCACGATCCGCCACCCACATTCTGTCACCGACAAGCGTCAAACCGACGGGATATTCTTTGGCGGGACTTGCGTATTCATTCAGCAAATTTCCGTCCTTGTCAATAACCATTATGAAACCGCCTACGCCGCTTGAGTTGCGGAGTCTGTGAACATAAAAAGTATTCGTTGCTTTGTCAATAGTCAAGCCTGTAAACAAGCTGTCGCCGGGGATATTTAAAATTTTATCGACTTTTAGATTGTCTTTATTCAATCGGAATAATTGATCTGTATAATAGCTTGTAGTCCATAAATTTCCGTCACCGTCCAGGGCAATACCGTAAGCGATATGACCCAGAGCCTGAGATTGCAAAATTGAACCGATTTTCATTTGATTAGTTGTAAATATATTCGATATTCTGACTACTGATCCGTCATCTGAACTCACTTTTACGCGAGCTTTCATATAGTTCTTATTGGGAATATTCATCATGTATTTTGTTCCGGAGACATTGGTCGCCAGATCGCCCCATGTCTGTCCGTCGTCTGATGAAAAAGCTATATCAACATTTGTTTTGAAGCCGTACCACGAAACAGGATATTTGCTTCCGCCGGTGAGTATTTCAGCACCACCCGGAGAAGTGATTTCAGCCTCGTCGATTACTTCATTCGGCACATTGATTTCCCACATTGACCGACCGTGAGTTGCAATGCGCAGAGTATATTCACCCGAGACAGATGTCTCAGCGTGAAATTCCATATCAACAACAGGAGAACCCGGTAAATCTCTGCCGTAAGGCAACCATGATTCACCGTCGTTGAATGAGGCGAAAACGCCAATATCACTCGCCGCGAAAAGCCATTCGGGATTCTCGGGATGAATTGATATCGCATTGAAAGGAACGTCAGGCAAACCGTCACTCAGAGAGTTCCATGATTCACCGAGGTCGTCAGTTTTATAAATATGTTGTGAACCGTATCCTGAGAATGTCACATAAATAACTTCCTCGTCATCGGTACCGCCTTCTACATCAGTAATAAATCGACCGGGCAGGCCGTTGACTGCCATGTTTATCCATGATTCTTCATCGCCGTATTCGACTGAAACAAACAGATTTCCCGTTTGGCTGCCTGCATATACAATTTCTTCGTTAACGGGAGATGTGCCTATAGCCGTGAACTGATCGGCGAACATCTGAGTTACCGGGAACCAAAAAGCACCGCCGTCATAAGTTGTATAAAGCGCATGGCGTCCGTGATACAGCAATTCACTGTCGAAGTGATTCATTGCCATTGGCGAACTCCAGTAGCCTTCGTCTCCGCCGGGTATACCATAAGTAATTGTTTGTGCTTTGTTGGTTTTTGTGTTTTTCTTCCACATAGCTCCGTTTGGATTCTCACCATAAACAATATAGGGGAAATCATAGTCTACCATAACCATGAAACCGTCGCCGCCGACTTCGGAATTCCATTGTTCAGGGTTATACCTGTTGCCCAAAGTACCGTTGTCCTGAGTACCGCCGTAAGTTCTTTGTGTTTCTGAATGATCGATCGCCATTCCGTAAAACTGGGTAATATGTAAATCGTTGTTTATCGTATTCCAATCTCGTCCGCCGTTTACAGATCGGGACATACCGCCGTCATGAGCCGCGTAAACGATATTCGCGTTATTTTTTCCGAATGCCGCATGATGCTGATCGGGATGTAATTGAGCACTCCCGGAATAAGAATTTGTGATATTTGTCCAAGATGAACCACCGTTAGTCGTTCGCCAAATATCTATTCCGCCTGCAAAAGCGATTTTATCATCATTAGGATGTGTTTGGATATAGTTGTCATAGAAACCTTGATTGTTTGAACCGAAAATCTTGTCTGAAGCCTGATGTACAACTGACCAGCTTTCGCCTCTGTTATTGGACTTGAAAATTGCTCCAAAACTGCTTACAACGCAGAGGCTGTATATTACATCGGGATTAGACGGACATATCTGCACCGAAACGCGACCAAGCCCCGAGGGAAAACCGGCACTTCGATTTTGGAAAGTCACTCCGCCGTCTGTTGAATAATAGACTCCGCTGCCGTTAACTCCGATAATAATTTCATCGGGATTCAAAGGAAAGAGTGAAACATCAGTAACATCGTATTCGAAGTTCTCGGTTTTTATCCAAGTTGCTCCTGCATCAGTTGAACGATAAAATCCGTGATTGCCTTTGCAAGCTCCGGCGTATATTAGATCAGGATTTTCAGGATGTACATATATTTTTGAAAATGCCGCAACATCTGACAATCCTACAAGCAGCCATGTTGCTCCTGCGTCAATAGTTTTGAATATTCCGGCTCCGTTGTATGCGTCTATGTTCGACGACATTTCGCCGGTTGCGGCATAGAGTATATCCGGATTGTTATTATCAATAGCGAGTGAACCGAAAGCGATTGAGGTCTCGTAATCAAAGATTGATTCCCAATTATCCCCGCCGTCAGTAGTCTTCCAAACGCCGCCTGCCGCGGCTCCGATATATACAATATTATCATCCTGCGGATGTACGACAACGCTTCTGACACGACCGCCGACGCTGAAAGGACCGATGCCCTGCCATTCCGGTTGCTGAGCCAAGAGCATGTTCCCTGATTTGTTGTCGCGCTTCATTGTCGACAAACTGCGCCCTGCATCTCGCAAACCCGTTCGAGGTATCTGATCGAAAGGATAGGCTCGCTGATCATTAAAATAC
>JAQIDA010000379.1 GCA_027858275.1 Candidatus Kapaibacterium sp.
AGACACTAAATATGATTTCGCTTTCAAAAATAAGTTTGGAGTTATATCTGACGAATACGAGCATCTAATGATCAACACAGCCGCTGAAAATGAAACAATTCCGGACGCAGTTGCAAAAAACACAAGTCCATACTATGGAATCGTGATTCTACCCGGAGACGTTTTTGAGATTTTCGCCGCTGAATTATCTAATCTGAAGACATTATTATGGGACAACGGAACAAAAGGTGTATTCACTCCCGGACATGCAGCAGCTATCACACATTCCGTCGATGCGGGTGTTGATATTGCTCTGCTTGGAGCCATGACAGCTTTTGAGTTAGACAAAACAGCTGTTCTTTCATCACTTGGACTTGAATTAAAAGGCCAGACTTACCACGGATATGATTTTTGGAATATTGATGTATATGATTATGATGTTGTTGGAATATCAGGCGATCCTATATCGGGAAAGCTTGGATATGTTACTTCATGTTTACAGGCTCAATTAATTCCGATCTGTTCAATTACAAACAAAAAAACTACTTCGGCGTTTATCAGATGCGCTGAGGAGGATTGGCTAAAAGTGGGCGAAGAAAGATATATCTTAGCCGCAAAAGACGCGACTTTTGGCTTTCGATATGAAAAGGGCGAGCAGAAAGTTGTTTATATGACAGAATCTCCTTCGTTATTTATTAACGAGCAAAAATCAGCTGAACTAACGGAGAAAATTTTAGATTATCTCTCAGATTTTATCAGTGTTGAAGAATTCGACAATACTGTGAGAAATATAAAAGCTGCTCCGAACCCGTTTGCAGCTACTACTACAGTTGAATTCAGCATGTTTTCGGCAGCAGTTGCCGAGATGTCAATTGTAGATGTTTACGGAAATTTAACAGAAGATTTGGGGAGCAAATTGTTACCTGCCGGGCGGAATACTGAAACAATCAATTTCCGCTATCCGGCATCGGGTGTTTATTTCTTTTTAGTGAAATCAGCCGGACAGACTCAGCAGATAAAACTGATTATCAGCAAATAGTTTAGCTGTGAGATTTTGTGGTTTAAGAGAAAATATGTGCCTCGGAAGCGATTAGCAGGTTTAGCAATAGGTCTAGGCTTAACGCTCATCCATTTAATTAGCATTCCGATCACCAATACTTCCGTAAATCCCGCGAGAAGCACCAGTCAGGCAATATTTGTCGGAGATTGGGCAACTGATCAATTATGGCTCTTTTGGGTAGCTCCGATTGTCGGAGCGATCTTGGCAGGGCTTGTATACAGGTTCATTTCACCTAAAGAAAAGTAGTATTTAGAATATATTCACGATTTGTAGAGCCGCACGGACGTGCGGCTTTCCGTGATGCGAACAATTATGCATTCCTTCCCGCCATCCGGCCCGTCGAAAACGCTGCCTGCAGATTAAATCCTCCGGTGTCGCCGTCGATATTAAGAAGTTCGCCGGCGAAAAACAGTCCGGGAATTATGCGAGATTCCATTGTTTTCGGATTCACTTCTTTGAGTGAGACTCCTCCCCGAGTAGTCATTGCTCTGTTATATCCTTCAAGTTCGCGAACTGTCAACGGGCAGGCGGACAGGGCTTTGATTAGTTTTGACCTGTCTTTTTTATTTAGTTCCGCCGCTTTGAGGTCATATGGAATACTGCTTAATTTTAGCAATTTTTCATTCAAGGATTGCGGAAGTCCGAATGCACGTAAAAGATTTTTCATTGTTTTCCCTGCGGATTCTGCAATTGCTTCAATGAATTGAAGTCGAAACGCCTCTTCGTTCACATCTCCTATAAATGAGATGTTCAATTGATCTCCGGGAAAAATATCACGAGAAAAATCTAATATGCCAGGCCCGGAAAGCCCTTTGAATGTGAACAGTATATCTCCTGTATGGCTCTTCTGCTTTTTGCCGCTGCGAATAATCGTGATCCTTGCGTCGGGTACGCTTACGCCTTCGATTTCCGCAAAGGGATAATCTAATATCAGAACCGCCGTCAGAGCGGGGGAGAGAGGCTCAATCTTATGCCCGAGCTTTTCGATAATCCTGTACATGTCGCCGTCCGATCCTGTTGTAGGATAAGATTTTCCGCCTGTAGTTATTATCAATTTATCGCAGATATATTCTTCAGATCTGCAGATTACATTGAATCCGCCGTCACGAACATCAACAGATTTAACCGGGCTTTCGCAGCGCAAATCTACACTCAAACGAGTGCATTCGTCGATCAAAACATTCAATATATCCGCCGCGCGTTCTGACTTAGGAAAAACTTTGGAGTTCTTATCCGTATAGAATTCAATATCTCGTTCTCTAAAGAAATCCAACAATTGCTCGTTAGAAAATTCCAAGAGAGTCGGCTTAATAAATCGTTCTGCGGTGCCGTATCGTTTGAAAAAATCACGAAGATCAATCCCTGATGTAAGATTACATCTGCCCGAGCCGGACATCAATAATTTCTTGCCCGGCGAAGACATTTTTTCAAGCAAAAGAACTTTTCCGCCGGCTTGAGCCGCATGGATTGCAGCAAAGAGTCCGGCAGGTCCCGCGCCGATTATTATAGTTTTGTATTTATTCATGTATTTAATATTGTTGATAATTTATCATTTCTTAACTCCCCTCCTGTTTTAGGAGGGGTGCCCGAAGGGCGGGGTGGTTCTTTTCTTATCCCACTATAGAGCCCGTTAGGTATGGAGATTTACTTCTTCCAATTTACTGATTTCATCCCTCGCAAATTCCCTAACTAAATCCAGCAATTCCAACAAATCTTTTTTATCAGTAAACGGATTCATCAATGTAGTTCTCAAACACATTTCTTCGCCGACAAGAGTCGCGCTGATATAGAACCTGCCGCTCTTGATTACTTCTTCGCGGATAGATGTTACAAATGCGTTGGACTTATGCAAATCCTCAAAGTCGTCGATATAATTGAAACAAACTATGTTGCAGGCAGGTTCGCTGACAATTCGAAAATCTTTATCGGCATAGATCAACTCAGCAAACTCCGCCGCAAGATCGAAAGTCGTGTCCACATATTCCCGGACGAGGTCAAATCCGTAAGTGCGAAGCATGGCGTATATTTTCGTACTCATCATACGTTTTGTACACTCTATTGTGCGCTTGCCGACATTATACCATTGTTTGTCGTCATTATCACCCCAGAGATAGGGCGCTTTTTGAGCAAAAGTCTGATATGAATCATTTTCCTTGCGAAACAGAACAGCAGTACACAGTGCCGGCATCATCATCATCTTGTGAAAATCAATCACAACAGAATCTGCTCGCTCAATTCCTTTAGTAAGATTATTATATTTGCGAGAAATAGCGGCCGCGCCTCCGTGAGCGCCGTCGATGTGAAACCAAATTTCCTCATCTCGGCAGAAATCCGCTATTTTATCCAAAGGATCGAATGTCCCGGTGGCAGTGTTGGCAGCGTTCGCGACAATTGCGATAATTGTAATATTCCGATCGCGAGCGTTTTTTAAAGACTTTTCGAGGGCCGGAACACGCATTTTCAGATCATCATCGACAGGCACTTTAATAATTCCTTGGTCACCGAGTCCCATGATTTTTGAAGCGCGTTCAACACAATAATGTGCGTTTTCGGACACCATTATCGCGAGTTGTCGCTCGGAATTGTTTCCGTCGATCCATATATCAGAATTCTGAAGAGCCTGACGTGCCGAGAGCAAAGCTGTCAAGTTGCCGATTGAGCCGCCGGATACGATCATTCCGCCGGCACTTGCGTCCATCCCGATTTCTTTGGCAAGTTCATTCATAACTACTTTTTCCTGAGCTGTTGAGACCGCGCCCATTTCGTAAACAGCCATTCCGTTGTTGAGCATCGCCGAAAGCATATCACTGAGAGCTGCTATAGGAATAGGAGGCGTTACCTGATGACCGACATAGCGAGGATGATGTAAGTGAATCGAATCGCGAATCGTATCATCAAAAAAGTCACTGAGTCCCTCTTCGCCGGGACTGTTAAAATCTCTGTCCCAATCCTTGTATCTTTCATCAGGCTCTTTATACGGATATACCGGAATGTCAGTACGATTCAAACTTTCAGCAAGGTAGTCAGCCAAACGGTTAACCATATCATGTCCTTGTTTTCTGAATTTTTCAGGGTCGTAAGCTCTCTTAAGTAAATCGCTCATGCTTGTATTCGTATATATGTGGTCAAAGTGATTTCATTTCTTTCAGTAAATGCAAACGAATTAGGGAGGTATGGAGTGCATGAACTACTATAGGTGGTCATAAGCCAGAGCCTTACATGTGGATTTGCAATTGTACTCTCAATTGAGTATCTTGATAACTTCCGGCTGAGTTTGTATTGATTATTTGACGAGAATTATGAAGGAAGATTTAAAAAAATGGTTTGAGTCGATCCCACCCGAACTTCTAATTGAGCGTAATAAAAGAGGGGCAGAAATTGCTTACAAAGAGCATGAAAAATTTATTTTAGATTTGAGTGCCGGCTTGTGCCATCGCTGTGGAAAACCTATGAACTCATTTAATAAGTATAGATTTTGTTTGCATTGGTTTACTCATCCGGATGGGATCAAAAAGAAATATTTTATAAAGCATCTTCAAAATAAGGAGCTATACTTTTTTGGACTCGAAAACTATTTCCGCTGGCTAGCAGAGTCAGATAAGCCTTTAGTCAATATTAATGATTTAAAAGATGAAATTTCTGAGACTAAAGTATTAGAACGCACAATTAGATATAAAAATATTGAATGGTCATTTTCAATTGCTAAGACAGATATTCAAGGACATCCATCTAGATTTAATGGGAAAGAACCTCACTATCATATACAAATGATTATAAACGGAATGAGCTTTCTCAAATTCAATGATTTACATATTCGCTTATCAAAATCAGATTTGTTGAACTTTGAAATGCTGCGCCAAATGCCTGAGAATACTGTAAGACAACATGCTAGTGGGATAGGTATGAGCATTATCGAAAACCCTGATAATTCTGAAATATTACTGAAAAATATGACTTCGAGTAAAGATGAGAAGAATTCCACTTTCAGAGTTGATTCAAGCATATCTCCAAGAGATGGTGATTCTCTATTAATGAACACATTTAATCAAGCAATAAGAATAAGTAATGAAAAGAATATTCCATTTGTAATGGCTCTTCGTGAATTGCAACCTGATTTAGACATAACTTCCGAAATAAGCCCGGGAAAAGGAGTTCCCAAAATCGCTCAAAGAAAAAAGAGGAAGTAGCCCCCTCTACTTCTTATGCTCATCCCGAATATTATCCATCTGCCGAGTGATTTCCAACTCGACGCTGATAGCATTGACCGCGCCGAAAAGTTTTACGAAAGACTCCCTAAGCGGATCATTAGCCGCACGGCTTCGAACGGCGTATGTGAGATAGTCGGCGAAATTGTTGAAGCTGTCAATAAGATCTTGCTTCTCAGCTTCGAGCGTTTTAACGTCATATTTCTTGAACTCAGATGAGAAGTAGAGGGTATGAGCAGCTTCAACACCTTGATTACTCAAATGCTTTAGCCAGCGGAGGAAGTCGGTCTTCATCGACTCAATCTCTTCTTCGCTGTGTTTTTCCTGCCCTATCATATATCCTGTTCCGTACCGGTTTTTCATTTCTCAAATATACGGGCTGCGAGTGTAATATGCAAGAATTGGGCGCCGGGAAATAAAGATTTGAACAGGATTTAACGGATTGAAGAGATTAAGAGAAACCAATTTTCCCACAAAATCCATTCTTAATCATGTCCATCCTCTTAATACCTAAAATCATGATAAACGTTAATACATTAAAAAAATAAT
>JAQIDA010000271.1 GCA_027858275.1 Candidatus Kapaibacterium sp.
AATATAAACTCGGCTGCCTGACTGTTAACGGCAATATTGAAATTCGTGTAGCTCAGGCGAAGAAATTCAATCCCTCGGCAGTCGCGATAGCTGACGAACAGGCTTATAAGACTTTCAAGAAAACAACGAGTTTCAAAGGAAAAATCTTCGGGGGCAAAAGCGGAGTAATCGAAGCCGCGGCCTATGAAGATAATGATATTGTTATATCCGCGCTTGTCGGATTCAGCGGCGTGATGCCGACTTTGGCAGCTTTGAAACAAGGCAAAGTAGTGGCTCTTGCAAATAAGGAAACTCTGGTTTCTGCCGGGAATATTATAACAAAAGCGGCAAAAGATAATAATGCAAAAATTATTACTGTGGACAGCGAACACAGCGCGATTCTTCAGTCAATTGTCGGCGAATCTCATGATGATATTGAAAAAATTATTCTGACTGCTTCGGGCGGACCGTTCAGAACGACTCCTAAGGAAGATTTCAAACATCTGACATTGGCTCAGGCTTTGAATCATCCGAACTGGTCGATGGGCAGCAAAATAACGATTGATTCCGCGACGATGATGAATAAGGGGCTGGAAGTTATCGAAGCGTTTTGGCTTTTCGATATGCCGGCGAATAAAATTGATGTTCTGATTCATCCGCAAAGTATTGTGCATTCGCTTGTGCAATTCAAAGACGGATCAGTAAAAGCGCAGCTCGGTGTTCCTGATATGAAATTGCCGATTGCTTACGCATTGTCATATCCGCAGAGATTGAACTATGATTTTCCGAGGTTAGATTTGGCTGAAACAGCAACTCTGACTTTTGAAAATCCTGATTTGGAACGTTTCCCCTGTCTCTTGTCAGCATTTGAAGCACTGAAAACAGGCGGAACAGCTCCGGCAATATTGAACGCTGCCAATGAAACAGCTGTATATTCATTCTTGAAAGATCAGATATCTTATACTGATATTTGTGATCTGGTGAATGCCTGTTTGGATAAATCGGAGATAATTCAGAATCCGAGTCTTGAGGAAATAGTTCATTCGGACGAACTCGCGCGTAAAATAACAAGCGAGTTGATTGCGTCTCTCTAATTCGCAAAGCATGCATATTGAGATTGTTATGAATCTCATAATTTTTTAAAAATAAACTGAAATCTGAAACACAATGGAAATTTTAAGCAGCATATTCTATTTCATAATAGTAATTGGAATATTGGTTTTTATACATGAATTCGGACATTTCGCGGCAGCTCGTATGACGGGTATGCGCGTAGATGTATTCGCTCTCGGTATGGGAAAGCGGCTCTTTGGATATAATAAAACGGACGGATTTACATTCGGAAAACTTCGCGAAGATTTTGATTTCGACGGAACCACGGATTATCGGGTAGCGATTCTACCAATCGGCGGTTACGTAAAAATCGTAGGTATGGTCGACGAATCATTCGATACAGAACACGCGGACGAAGAGCCTAAACCATGGGAATTCAGATCCAAAGGGACTTTAGCCAAAGCTTTCGCGATCAGCGCGGGCGTTATTATGAACTTCCTCCTTGCTATTCTGATTTACGGCGGAACAACTTTTTTCAACGGAAAAGAATATTTGGCTACGACTGAAATTGCTTATGTTCAGCCGGAATCGATTTATGAAGATATGGGATTTGTATCAGGCGATGAAGTAATAAAAATTGATGATGAAAATGTTGATACTTGGTTCGATTTCAAGTCCAAATTAATTGTTGACGACCTCGGCGCATCAAGACAAATCACGGTTTTGCGTGACAACCGCGAAATCGTAATTAATTCCGACGGTGATAAATTATTAAAATCACTTGCCAATAAGGAAAAATTAGGCCTTTACCCGAAGTTCCTAAACGTACATATTAAATCGCTTGTAGCTGATCGTCCCGCTGAAAAATCCGGATTGCTCGTCAACGACACTTTGATATCAATAGCTAATACAACTATTGTATCACAGAAAAAAGTAGTTGAAGTTATCAGCTCGAATAAAAACAAAGATATTACTGTTGTAATCAAGCGCGGCATCGAGAATCTATCTTTTAATGTCACTCCCGACGATTCCGGAACGATCGGCATCTTATTGGCAACTACTTATTCCGGGCCGAAATCATATAAAAGTTTTTCATTTTTCGAAGCAATCGCGGATGGATGGAATGAGACGGTCAAAATCGGCGGTATGTTCTTCGATACATTCAGCGCGATCTTCGGCGGCGTTCTGACAGTCAAACAATCAATAGGCGGACCGTTGATGATTGCCCAACAAGCATCGCATAGTGCGGATATGGGATTAGGCCCTTTTATGGCGTTTATGGCGATGTTGTCCGTTAGTCTGGCACTTATTAATATAATGCCGTTCCCGGGCTTAGACGGCGGTCATCTCGTCTTTATAATCATTGAGGGAATCACCCGAAGAGAAATTCCGGTAAAAGTAAAATTAGCATTTACTCAAGTAGGTCTAATAGTTCTCATGCTGTTAATGTCATTTATTTTATACGTAGATTTCACCAGATAATCTTAAGAACAATATACAATGAATATACTAGTAACGAATGATGACGGAATCAACTCCAAAGGGATTTTCGATCTTGTGACCGAACTCAAAAAACTCGGTCATGTGACGGTTGTTGCTCCGGACGGGCAAAGAAGTGCCTGCGGACATGCTTTGACTATAGAGAATGCACTCCGAGTGAAAAAATTCTATAAAAATGATGAGTTTTTCGGTTATGCCGTGAACGGAATGCCGAGTGATTGTGTAAAACTTGCTCTCAGCGAGATTCTGGATACGAAGCCGGATATAGTTGTATCAGGAATTAATCACGGTCAAAACACTTCTCAAAACATCTTTTATTCAGGAACAGCGGCAGCGGCAAGCGAAGGTATGCTTGCGGGGATTCCCTCAATGGCAGTTTCTGTCGTTTCATTTGATACGCAATATGACTGTCGCCCGGCAGCGATCTACGCAGCTGAACTTGCAGCAAAACTTCCCGGTCTCGGTCTGCCTAAAGATACTTTTTTGAATATGAATATTCCTTCGCTTCCCTATAATGAAATAAAAGGCACTGAAATCACGCAACTAAGTAACGCAACATGGAAAGATGCTTACGAAAAGCGCAGAGATCCGTTCGGACGTGAGTATTATTGGTTTTCAGGCGAATATATAAGTGCCGACGAGGAGTCAGGATCTGATGATTGGGCCTTGAATCAGGGGAAAATATCCGTCTCTCCGATAAGAATAAATTTCACAAATTCGGAATTTGCGGATAAATTGAAATCGACATTATTGGAATTATCTACACTTTGATTTATAAAAATCGTTTTATCTCTTTGCCATAATATTGTGATAAGCATCAACAATTCGTTGAGCATTGAACTTCCAATTATATTTCTCGACAGCAGTTTTTCGCGCTTCTTTAGCCAGTCGCTCGGCCAAATCTTTGTTTTTGTATATCTCAATCACAGCGTCAGCCAGTGCTTTTGGATCCCTTTCCGGGCAGAGCAGACCATTAATATTATGTTGGATAACATCACCCTGCTGTCCTACATCTGTAGCAATAATTGGTTTCCCCATAGCTAGATATTCAAAGAGCTTGATCGGACTGTTGAAGAATTCTGATCCGTCTTCGTTGCTTACGCATGGCGAGAGAAGGATGTCGCAGGCGGAGAGATATTCAGGAATTTCTCCATAAGGTACAATCCCGGTAATAATCGTACTGTCTCCAACATTATCTTTTTTAATAATTTCTTCTATATTGTGCCTCAGGAGACCGTCACCGACTAACAAAATCTTTGCGTCAGGTATTTCAGAAATAATATACTTAATTGCTTCTGCAAGTATTTCGACACCATGCCATTGGCTGAATGAACCCGTAAAGCCACATACAAATGATTTTTCAATTTCTAATTTTTTTCTAATTCTTTCACCTGAAACATCCGGTGAGAATTTATCAGGATTAACCGCACTTGGATTAACAATTATCTTGTCTCCGTCAACGCCAAGTTCAACCATAATCACTTTAACACGTTCTGAAATAACGACGATCGCATCTGCAGCAGCCCATTGAATTTCTTCGGCCCATTTTAACAATTTTTTGAAATACAATTTGCCCCAATTCGCTTTTGCCCAATATTCGACAGCTTCGCATTGAAGAAAGTAAGGCAGTCCGGTTTTTTTCTTTAACAATGTTCCGGCATAATTGAAGTGCGCATGATGTTGATATATAAAATCCGGTTTCTCTTCCTCAATTATCGGCATAATTTTTTTTACAACACGCTTGTTATACGGAAGTGTCAGAACTTCCGGGAGATTACTGAATAAATTCGAGTAGGGAATAAAATAATAGTCTACATCGGGCGGTAAGCTCATTCTTCCGGAGGAAACAAAGAAAGGTTTGTGTCCTAATTGTTGAAATCCGTTCAGCAAACCATAGTGCATGGACGGCATTCCGCCTTCAGTATAAGTCCCGTAGTAATCTGCCCGCCAGAACAGACCTTTTAATTTTTTTTCAGCATTCGCCATCTTATTATCGGTAGTTTTATGT
>JAQIDA010000376.1 GCA_027858275.1 Candidatus Kapaibacterium sp.
TTTTGAAATTGCAATGAAGCCGGATTGCGGAATTACCATCACGTCCCGACGCGAAAATCAACAGCCACTGCTTTGGGGAAATAATCGTGCTGTCCGGAAATACCCACTTATACGGCTCAGCTTCATCATCACTCAGTCCGAACCCTGCAAGGTTTATCAGGCTGTCCGAATTATTATAGAGTTCAATCCAATCAGAGCTTTCGCCGTAAGAATCATGAATAGTTTTTGTGTTCGACGACATGAATTCATTTATCAACACTTGCGCCGCCGCCTGTTCAGCACAGCCGAAAAAGAATATTATCAGGATTATATGTGCCGCTAACTTCTTCATGTTTTAAAACAAAATCCCGACTCCCGCAGTGATGAAATCATAATTCGTAGTTTCAATGTATTTTCTTTCGTCGAAAGTCGTATACTCAATATCGTTGTATTGGTGCCGATAGCTAAGATTAAATAACAAGTAAGAGTTGTCGGAAATCTTAATTCTGTAGCCGCCGCCGATTGAAAAAGTCAGTCCCCCGAGATACTCATAATTGCTCATATCAATCTTACTCTTGTCCCAAGAGAGTGAGTACCCTATTTCTGAATTGAAAAAAACCGAAGAGGCGTTCGGATTGAGAAAAACTTTTGCATTCAGTGTCATAGGCAACAGATTAATATCTTCAAAAACATCAAATCCGACACCCGGACCAAGTAATAGATAATCATTTATTTTGATATCCGCCGAATAACTCAGATTGATTCCCGACTCATAAATCACATACTGACTGAAAATTTGAGCTCCGAGATTTGCCTTCAGCGCAATATCATGGAGGATTGTCTCCTTGCTTTTCTCAGCCGCTTCCGCCGGTCTCGGAATGAACACGACAATGAATAGAATCAGCAGAATGATTATTTTAAAATTGAATTTCATAAGCAAGGCATCATCATATTTGTTAGAAAATATCTGATCTAATTCTTAAAAATCAATCGACAAACTCACTACCGTACCGCGCATTTGATCGGGATAATAATTCAAGGAAAGATTGTCATCGACATTGAAATCATAAAGATGGGCGCCGACATAAGCGTCGATTGCGGAAATCGCATAAACCGCCATTAACCAAAAGGCTGATTGATCGCGGTTGTCACGATGAAATTCTCTTGTGTTTTTTGCGGCGGTAATATCCGATATGTCCGCACCGTCTCTTTCAAGATCGAGGATTACCAGTTTTGTCTCTTCAAACAATCTGTTGTAATGAACGATATTATAGACCAGAAAGCCGGCCGCTCCTGCAAAAAAGGGTGCTTTCCAATATGATTCTACGTAAACTTGCCCCATTCCCGGGATCAGGGAATAGATCAATGCTTTAGTAGGAGATTTTTTCATTGCGTAACTTTTTGAAAGAATAGTCTCATCAGTTCCGAAAGTCTTGTCGCCCGCAAGAGTATCCGTCGGCATGATAACCCTCATTCCGCTGTCGGTCGAATCAACCGCTGCAGAAGCGGTCTGAGCGGACAGCGAGCCGCCTGAGATAACAGTGATTATCACAATCAGGGCAGACAATATAGTTTTGGGCATCGGCATAAACAGATTTTTAATTATTTTATAACAACATGTTGATCAAAACTGACCATAAACAAGAAGCGGAACATCGCTAATTATTTTACGAAGTTCCGCTGCTAAAGATTCAAAATCCCGATTAGTCGATAACGGCAACCGCTTCTATTTCGATCATCACGTCTTTAGGAAGTCTTTTGACTTCATAAGCGGCACGCGCGGGACGGCTTTTACCAAAATATTCGTTGTAAGTATCGTTCATCGTTCCGAAATCATTCATGTCCTGCATCAAAACAGTAGTTTTCACAACATCATTAATTGTGTAGCCTGCTTCTGCCAAGATAGCTATGATGTTTTCAATACTCTGTTTAGTCTGTGAAACTATGTCGTTGCCTGCGAGTTCGCCGGCAGGAGTGAAAGGAATCTGACCGCTGATAAACAGGAATTTTCCTGATGCCTGACAAGCCTGTGAATAAGGTCCGATCGGAGCCGGAGCGTTTTTCGTTTCAATTGACTTTTTCATTTCTCTGCCTTATGTTTTCTGTTATACTTCAATTCTGTAATTACATTGTTAAAATTACAAAAACCACGGCGAGAATGCAATTAATATATTTGTTAGGATTGAATAAATAATGAATATTCGGAATATTTGAAGATTCACAGTCCGATAGTTTGAGAAGTATAGGAAAAAAGCTATTTTTGTTTGAGTATATGATCAGAAGAAGCAAGAATTATCGAATATAATTGTAATAATAACGAGCACGTGTTAATGATTCAGACAGATGAAAATGAAAAACCAAAAAAAAAGAGTTATTATATTGAAAGATACATTTGGATTCTTCCTCTGTTCGCTATGTTTTATTACTGGG
>JAQIDA010000059.1 GCA_027858275.1 Candidatus Kapaibacterium sp.
ATAATAATTGCTCTAAGGCTTTGGCTTGAATTGTTTTGTACTCTTTGTCGTCCATCAGTCTGTCCTTTTAGTGTTTGTTATTTAAAACTACTCTGGACAGAGTTTATTATACAGTCTCAAATTGCCTTAAATTCATTATTCAAATAATTACCGCTAACAGCTAATATCTCCTCAGTTTTCGATATCGCATCTATATCATCATCTTCAAGCAAAAGTACAAGCTCATTTAATAAAGCTCTGATTTTCTCCTTGTCAATAACAATCTCCGAATCTTTCTCTAATGCTACTTCTTTATCTATAACATTTTTCTTGATTATGTCCAGAATTGGATCCAATATATCTTCAAATATGATTAATCTTTCTCTGATATCTTTCACTTTGTTCTCAATGAGGTCTTTTTCAAGTTTTCCGGCTGCCTTGTGAAGCTCCACTGCGCCTATGTTGCCGGACACTCCCTTAATAGTATGAGCTGCCCTTACAGTAGTTTCCATGTCGTCTGACTTGAAATTATTAATTAAATCATCAATGAAATTCAGATTGCTTTCATAAAATGATTTTATGATTTTCATATATAACTTTTTATTTCCTGCTACGCGGCTCAATCCTTCCTTAATATCAATTCCCTTCAAATCCGGAATTTCAATATTTTCAACCGGTTTTTTCGTTACAATATTTTCAGTTTTACCAACGAAACTTGTTTTAGGGTTCATCCATTTCAGAAGCGTTTTGAAAACATTTTGAGGATTAATCGGTTTTGAAATAAAGTCCATCATACCAACTTCAAGACATCTTTCTTTTACTCCACCCATCGCATCGGCCGTCATGGCAACAATCGGAAGGTTTTTATAATCTTTGAGTTTCCTTATTTCTTCAGTTGCAGTGTAGCCGTCCATTACAGGCATCTGCAAATCCATAAGAACGATATCATACTTCGAAGGATTTTCGGATCCTATTACCATTTCAACAGATTCTTTACCATTATTAGCTATATCAACAACGAATCCTGCGGACTCGAGAAGCTCCGAAGCTACCTGTTGGTTTATTTCATTATCTTCAGTAAGCAGAATCTTCGCACCTTTTAGTTTCATCAGGTCAACCGCATATTTTTCTTCTTTATTTATGCCAATTGACTTCCGTTTAACTTCATGGCCAAATATTCGCATTATGGTATCGAAAAGGAGTGAATAGCTGACAGGCTTTTCAAGAAATCCGTCGATGCCTATTTCATCAGCCTGTTTCATAATTTCCTCACTGTCATACGCTGTTAGCATTATGATTATTGGTATTTTGGAAAATTTCAAATCTTTCTTAATTAACTCTGATGCTTTTAAGCCGTCCATTTCGGGCATCTTCCGGTCCATCAAAATTAATTCATATGGATCCCCGGTATTTTCTTCGAGCTCCTTTATAGCATCCTTAGCACATGTTACCTTAGTAACTTTGAAAGTGAATGGCTCGAGAGCTTGGGTTAATAAATCCAGTGCCGTCTCATTGTCGTCACAAACTAATACTTTCATTCCGCACAAATCAACTGTCGGTTCGAAGCCCTTGACTATTTGTTCGCTCGACATCCCGAATTCACAAGTAAATATAAATGTAGTTCCAACACCTAATTCTGATTCAACACGGATCTCTCCACCCATCATATTAACCAGCCTCTTAGATATTGCTAAGCCTAATCCGGTTCCTCCGTACTTACGCGTTGTAGATTCATCAGCCTGGCTAAATTCCTTAAACATCTTTTTTGTTTGTTCGGGACTCATGCCAATACCGGTATCCTGAACTTGGAATTCAATCAAATAGCCATTGTCTTTTCTTTCCAGTAATCGGGAAGAAATAATGATTTCTCCTTCATTCGTGAATTTTACTGAATTCACACAAAGATTTGTCAGTATTTGGCCAATTCTGAGGGGATCACCAAGAAGATCTAAAGGTACTTCGGGCGCAATTGAATAAACAACTTCCAGTCCCTTCTCCTGTGCTCTGAAAATTACCATGTTGGATAAAGTATCAAAGACATTATTAAGGTTAAAGTCAATATGTTCTATTGACAGTTTCCCGGCTTCAATCTTAGAGAAATCAAGTATGTCATTTATGATCCCAAGAAGTGATTGAGAAGACATTTCAACTTTTGAAAGATAGTCTTTCTGCTTAGTATTCAGATCAGTTTTTAATGCAAGATGTGTCAAACCAATAATTGCATTCATAGGAGTACGAATTTCATGGCTCATATTGGCAAGAAAAGTACTTTTAGCTTTTGCAGCCGATTCAGCAACATCCTTTGCTTTCTGTAATTCTCCTTCAATTTCTTTCATTTTTGAAATATCAACTATAATGCCTCTAATCCCGGCCGGTTTGTTCTCTTTGATGATGGCCGATGAATAAAGAAGAACCGGTATTCTGATACCGTCCTTATTAATTAAAGTGTACTCATTGGATCCTCCGGTTTCATCTTTAAGAAGTTTCTTAATATTCTCCTTTAATCTATGATGATCGTCGGCGGATATAATTTGGAAAATGTTTAATCCTTCAGATATTTCCTCCTTAGAATAAACTGTTATTTCATTTACAAAATTGTTGGCATATGTGATTACTCCTTCTAAATTACTCTCAAATATTGCCTGCGGCAACATGTCCGATAATTCACGATATTTCTCTTCACTCTTTTCAAGAGCATATTGAGCATTTTTCAGATCGGATAAATCAAAACCGCTGCCGACAATATATTTTTTATTATCTCTTAGCAAACGTCTTACTGTAATAAAAAAGGGATATGCTTTCTTGCTCTTAGCTACTAATTCAAGTTCAAATTCATTATACCCTTTTTCAAATAATTCTTCAATTTTTGAATTAATCAATTCCGCATCTTTAGCAAGAGCAGTATCAAGAGGACCTAAATTAAGCAGTTCTTGTTCAGTATATTCTAATATGTCTAAAAAGTTCTTGTTCCAGATGACATATTTCCCATGCTCGTCAATAGCATAAAACACTCCGGGAATAGAATCTAATATCGATTTGGTAAATAACTTTTCCTGCTCAAGTTCGCTCGTTCTTAATTTCACTCTTTCTTCCAGTTCACTGTTTAGCTTTAGAATTTCTTCATCTGCTCGTTTGCGCTTGGTAATATCAACAACAAAACCAAGAAATCTATCATCAGACAGCCGAACAGCGTCAATTGTCCAAAAATTAATCGTGCCGTCCTTTTTAATAAAAGCTGTTTCTCCTGATGCAAATCCTTCATTTACGACTCTTTTAAAATGATCCCCTGCCATTTCCATTGACTCAGGTGCAACCAACTCTATCAAATTCATTGAAAGAAGTTCAGCACTGTCATATCCGGTAATTTTGCACGCAGCAGGATTCACTTCCACATAATTACCATTTTTATCTGTAACGAAAACACCCAGAGGTGCAAAATCAACATAACTCCGGCATTTTTCTTTACTTTCCCGCATTGCCTCTTCCGCCTGCTTGCGCTCGGTGATGTCACGAAGAGTAACAAGCCAAGAGTCAAGTTCCCCGTTGATATATATCTCAGATGAGCTTAATTCAAATGTTCTAATTTTCCCTGTTGTATCTATAATATTAACATCATATTCTGTACTATTTCCATTTGCGATGGATTCTTCCATTCTTTTAGCGATTTCAGTTTTTGAATCATCCGGAATGGAGGTTTGAGCAAAAACACTGTTGCCTGTGAGAGCCTCATTCGTATATCCCGTCAATTTGAGAATCGCATTATTAGTGTATCTGAAAATACCTTTTGAATCTACAACACAAATTGGATCCGATATTTGCTCCAGAATATTGCGATATTTCTCTTCACTCTCCCGCAGTGCATCTTCCGCCAGCTTGCGATCAGTGATATCTATAATAATACCTTCAATGGCAACAAGTTTTTCTTCTGCTCCGAAGATTCCTTGTCCTTGTTCCGAAACCCTTTTTTCCGCTCCGTCGAGGGTAATAATACGATAGTATAATTGAAAGGGCTGCTTTTTCTTAAGTGCATCTTGAATGATATCCCAAACCATTTGGCGGTCTTCAGTGTGGATTATTTTATCAAAGGAAATTCGGGCATTACCAATCAGATCTTCAGAATGATAGCCCGTTAATGGATAACCACCAATGCTGATGAATTCCATAGTCCAATACGAATCATTTTTGCAACGATAGACCATTCCCGGCAAGTTGTCCATCAGAGTAGTCAGTGTCCTCCGGCTTTCCTGAATTTCTTCTTCCGCCTGCTTGCGTTTTGTGATGTCCCTTATATTACTATGGACACTCTCTAACTTCCCGTCAGCAAACAGCGGTCGTGCTGTGTGAGACAACCATTTATACTGACCGTACTTATTTTTTACACGGTATTCAAAGTCAACTATCTTATCCCCTTTGAAAGCTTTCTGATTAGCCTCAAGTGTATGAGCTAAATCATCAGGATGTATTCTGTCAAAGATGTTGATTGTTTTTAATTCTTCCGGTTCATAACCAAGTATTTGCTCGATTTGGGGGCTTATAAATGTAGATATCCCGTCAGGAGCCTGCAGCATAGTAATATCAGGACTATTTTGGACCATCAGCCGATATTTATTTTCGGCAGCACTTGCTTCTTTTGCTTTTTTAATTTCGCGCAATCTTGTCAGGCCCATGCTGCTGATGAGTTGAGCAATGTTTACTAAAACATCATGTATCTCATGTTGCTTATCTTCTGTGATTACAGGTACTTGTCGGAAAGCGGAAATATACGCTTCTTCATCAAAGCCATATTTTTTTGCTTGTTTCCTGAATTTCGCTTCTGTTTCTTCTGTGGGTTCTTCCGAAAAAAATTGACCTGTAAAAACATTGGCAACATGCTTGCCTTCAATCATTACCAGCGAACATGAATCGGTTAAGCCACGAGGGCATTTATAAATAGAATAGTTTTCCCCTCTGCGGATCATTTCGTTAATCCTGCTGTCACTTTCAATACAATCTTTTTCAGATTCAGGATTTATTCGGTGGAAATCAGTACAAATCTTCTGCCATCCGGAACCGGTTAGTATTTTGCCTTCCGGAGTTAGTATCGCTGTGAGTATCCCAAACGCATTATAAAGCGAGTCAGTAAGCTGTTGCAATTGTTCTATATTGACAAGTTCTTCAAATTGATAATTCATGTTCATATTCCTTAAGCGTTTCGAATTCTATTATTGCCCGGTTTCCTCATCTAACCCGTGCAGTCGTTTGCTGTTTGATTTCAACGAAAATTAGAAATAAGACTCAATATTTTTTCATATTGGAATAATTCCAGTGCAAACAAAATACAAAAATAAACTTTATTATCACTAAATTAATAATTGTTAATTATCTTCAGCAGTATATGAAATTTCCTCAGACCATCCCGATCTATTGTTGAATTACTTTTTCCAAGACCCGACTCAATTTCTCAATAGTAACCGGCTTATCAAGCCGACCTGTGAAGCCGTGACCCAAATAATTAATCACAGCAGGCTTTGTTGAATTTCCGCTGAAGACAATGGCTTTCCTGTACCAATTATCAATATCTGTTTCTGTCGTCAGATATTCTCGTCCCGGTTTTCTGTAATGAATTTCACCGGATCAATGCTCAAGAATCTAATATCAGCAATATTTAGCTGTTGATCAAAAGTTATCCACCCAATTTTTCCAGATTATTTCATCTTTATTGTAGCCAAGAATCTTACAGCCATTTGTGTTAATGGATTGAACAATACCTGACGGGTCAATACTCAATAAAAATGATGCCGGAATTATTAATATATTGGTTTGCGGAAACCTGAGCTTTATTCGCTTTTTTCTTACTCTTTTTGCTTGCCGGTTTTTCGTCTATCAGTTCCTCTGCCTGAGTGTCTATTTTTTGCTGCAAACTGAGCATTTTAAGATGAGTATTGATTCGTGTTGTGGTTTCCGATAGTTCTATGGGTTTTGAGACATAATCATTTGCCCCCGCCTCCAAGGCAGCAGCTTTCAATTTGCCGTTATTATAATCAATGATTGCGATAATCGGAATGTTCTCGGTAGCTGATTCAGCTTTAATTTGACGGCAAAATTCCAACTCGCCCACATCAGTGCTATTGATGTCCTGCATGATTAGATCAGGTAATTTGTCGTTTAAGCAACGTCGAGCCTCCTCGTAGTCGGCAGCTATACGTATATGATATCCGGTATTTTTCGGAAATTCAGATTTCAGCTTGATAATGCTTTGCTCATCACCGACAAGAAGAATGTCGCTGATTATTTCGCCAATAAAATTATCAAAAGCATTTTCATTATAATCTCCTTAATTTAGTTGATTTATTTAACTATTACAATATTCCTCGTTTCGGTCAGATTGCCTGATTCTATCGTCAGGTAATAAACACCCGGAACCAGAATTCCTGTATTATAATTTATACTGTAATGCCCCGGTGCATGTAGTTGATTGGTGAAAATTCTTGCAGATTCAATACCTATAGAATTTGTAATCTTTAACGAATACATTCCCGGCTCGGGTATGGTATAATTTAGAGATGTTGAACCTGATGTCGGATTAGGAAAGGATCGCATAGAAAAATTGTT
>JAQIDA010000008.1 GCA_027858275.1 Candidatus Kapaibacterium sp.
CAATAAATACAGTGTCTGACTTTTTGGACGCGCACGAAAAAATCAAAAAAGTTATATGCGTTTGTTTCGACAATGCGAACTATGAGATTTACAAAAATTTGATGTCCTGATAAACGTTAATTTTAACAGACTGATTTCAAAAATTAAAACTGAATAAAGACCGCTGTTTTCAAGCGAGAATCAATAAAATTATGCGAAGATTAATACTGCCGATACTGTTACTGTTTTCTGTGATTTACTGTGCTTTCGCGGTACAGGTTGAGAGTGACGGCAACAAAATCATATATTTGCGCCACGCAGACAAGTTCATCAACGTTGATTCGAGTATCGGTGTTGTCCGACGTTTGATAGGAAACGTGTGGATCGAACAGGGAGATATTGTTCTTAAAAGCAATCGAGCCATTCAATTCCTGGCGACAAATATAACAGAAATGACAGGAGATGTCAGGATTACTCAGCGTGAATTTATATTAAAATCACCGTATATCATCTATCACGGCAACAGTCGGTTGGCGGATGCCGATCTTCATGTTCGCATAGAAGACGGCAATATGACACTCGACGCCGACAAAGGCAAATACTCGATGAACAGTCAAATCGCTGATTTTTACGGCAATGTTGTCATCGACGATGATTCAGTAAGAATAACATCTGAAATAATAAATTTCGACCGAACGACACAAATCAGCCGTGCATACGGCAATGTTGAAGTTCGAGGGAAATTCACAAACGCCCTTCTCTTTGGCGATACTGTTATGAATTACCCAAAACGTCAATACTCAATCGTAATCGGCCGCCCGCTTCTCTATCAAATTGACACAATCAAAACAGACAAAAAACACATCGATTCGATCTCTAATGAGCAGATATTTAAATTTGACACTCTCAGCATCAGCTCTGATACAATGGAATCCGACAGAAAAATGGGCGAAGAAATTTATCTGTTCTCAGGCAATGTTGAACTCGTGAAAGGAAAGCTCAAAGCTGTTGTTGACAAATGTGTATACAACAAGAGAACTCAGAAAATCACTCTGCTCGGCAAACCTGTTGTTTGGTTCGAACAAACGCAATTGCATTCCGACAGCCTAATCGTTATGGATTTCCCCAAAGATGCCGACAGCTATATAAATTCTTACGGCAAATCCTTTGCTTCGATGTACGATGATTCCACAACATCTGAAACAGTTGCCCTGAAAGACAGAATCCAGCAATTGTCCGGTGAGGAAATAAAAATCATGATCAGCAACGATTCAGTTCGTTCAATTCAAAGTACAGGCGACGCAAAAAGTTTATACTTTATGATCTCCGACGACGGCGGTGAAGGAGTTGATCGCAAAGGATCAGACACAATCGTTATTGACTTCAGCGAAGGGGTCCCGGAGAATATATTTTGGTACGGAGGAGTAGAAGGCGAATTTATTCCGGAAATAATGATATATTCCGATGTTAAGAAATGGTATTTGCCCGATTTCAAACGTTCGGACAAAGAACCTCAACGAAGATCGCCCGCTAATCGAAAAAATGCTGTGCTAAACTCCACGGATATTAAGGATCAATAGTATTTATCCTCATCCTCCCGGATTTTGTACGGACTAATCTTACATAATAGTACAAACTGCTATTGAATTTTCGCTTAGCTATATATATATTATTGTTGAATAATAGTTAAAGGGCTGAGACTATGCGATTAATTACCGCAATATTATTGATTTTTATTACGACCGTAAGCTTGTGGGCGGAAGACACTGAAAAAGTTCTCTCTGCATACGAAGGTCGTCATTTCTTCCTCGGATTCATGGAAAATGAAGTTCTCAACGACTATTCTTCCAACCCTGACTTGATTCAAAAAGTCTATATGACATCTTCCACATTTTCTGAAGTTGTCATGTCAGTTGCGGGAGCTGCTCCTACAACATACACAATAAATCCTTCGCAAATAATTGAAGTTGATATTCCCGAAACGATGGAAGTGACAGAGTCCGAAGTTATCTTAGATAAAACCATTGAAATTATGGCTTCCGAACCCATCACAGTCTATGCCTTCAGTTCAATCGCTCTCTCAAGTGATGCTTATACAGCGCTGCCGGTTTCGGCATGGGGGAGAGAATACGTAAGTATTAACTATCCCAATGACCAATATTCGGTAATCGAAGGAATGGACGAGGGTCAAAAATGGGACAGATTGAAACCTCGTTCAGGCGAATTTATGATAATGGCCGCTTATGACAACACAACAATTTCCTTCAAACCAAACGGATTGACAGACAAAGGAAAACAGACATATCGCGAATACAGCGAAGTATTGAATAAAGGCGAATGCTATTTAGTGCAAGCCAATAATCATTGGGGCAGAGGCGCACAGGATCTGACCGGGACAATTGTTCGCGCCGACAAACCTGTCGGCTTTCTGTCAGGACACGTCAGGACAGCTGTTCCGCAATTCTTAGATGAAGATGCCGACAGCAAGGATCATTTAATAGAGATGTTGCCGCCTGTTGACTCATGGGGAAGAGAATTTGTAAGCGTTCCCTTCGGAGTATCTTCTCACGGCGATATGCTGAGAGTCACTAACTATTTTCCCGAAACAATAGTCAGCTACGAAAACAATTCCGGTACATTTGAAATTTTTCTCGATGAGCCGGGCGAATATGAAGACGTATACTTACTCAAAGAAACCACCAAGTGGACATCGAACAAACCTGTTCAAATCGGGCAAATGATGATGAGAGTCAACCATGTCCCCGAATCGGATATTTACTACGATCCCTGCTTGGTGATTCTGCCGGGTACGGATTTGTTTGTTCAACATATTCATTTTCAGACTGTCGGGAATTATCCGGGAAATCCGGGTCAATACACAAGCCAAAGAATAACACTCGTCATTACAGAAGAAGCTTTGCCCACAATGAAGCTCGACGGAAGATTGATTACATCTACATTCTTATACCGGCCTCTGAAAAAAATCGGCAACGATGGCTTATATTCGGCTGTTGTCAGTATCACTGACGGCACGCACACACTTTCCTGTGACGAAGGAGCCTTTTCCGGAATTATATACGGTGTCGGCAAACATGATTCCTACGCAATGGCCTTAGGATCAGTTCTGACAAACCCGTTTGAGGCGGACACCCTCGCTCCGGAACTGACATATACCGAAGACTGCGGATTAATAGAAATATCAATATGGGACCCGGTGGACGACGCGACTTCCGGAGTAGACTTTATCTTTGTTCTCAAAGACAGCACTCACAACTATTCATGGGATATAGATGAAATCGGTGATATAAGCTCAACAGTGACACTGAGAGCCGAACCGATTGATTATTTTGAAGACGGTACTTTCTGTGTTGATATCAGAGACCGAAAAGGTAACGGTCAGCGATTCAGATATTTTTATGACGGACTCGACGCCGAATTTGATCGAGAAATTGATTTCGGAATTACAAGCGCATACACAGAATACAGCCGAACATTTACTTTCACAAATTCCGGAACGGATACCATTTATATCGGATCATTATCAGTTGAAAATGATGCCAGAGTGACAATGTCACATACTCATACTTTTCCCGATTCCTTGTATCCGGGCGAAAGCTTCTCGGTCATTGTTTCGTTCAAACCGGTCGACAATGCCGCGGACTTAAACGCCGCTCTTGTGATTGGATTGGACTGCGAGAGACTCTACAGAGTCCCGATTCTCGCAACCGTAGAATACCCGGCTTTGGCAGTAATAGGATATGATTTCGGAGACAGGATTGTCGGATCGACCACATGTGACTCCGTCACAATATTCAATAACGGGAATGTAGCGATTACACTCTATTCTTTAGATATTACTAAGACTGATCCTCAATTTGTTATTGATACATCAGGAATTTTCCCGATAACTCTGGACGAAAGTGACTCATTGCGAATGCAAGTCTGCTTCAGTCCCGAAAGCCGCGGAGACTTCTTTATATGGGCGGAAGCCTCTAACAGCGGAACAATCACAAATCAAATGGTCGTGAAGGGCAGAGGCATAGCACCAGTTGTCAATCCTGAAATTGTTGATTGGAAACAAAGACGTATCGGAACAAGAAACGACACTATCATATATCTGACCAATTCCGGCGAAGCTCCCTGCCGATTGGTCTTCGATCAGATCACGGCTGCCTCAGATCCCGAAATAATAACTGATGACATGAAAACTGTCGATATTCTGCTCAATCCCGGCGACAGCACTGAAATAAATACGGCGTTCTTGCCTATAGATCCGATTCAATACAACGCGGAAGTTCTTTTCACAATGAACTGGTCTACCGACCCCGTCAGCCTGCAATTGATCGGAGAAGGAACTCTTCCCGTCATTGATACAGTTCAGGTTATATTTGCCGACACCTATATCTTCAGCCAAAGAGACACTAATGCGACTATAGTGAAATCACTCGGCAACGAAATTCTTACGATTGATTCAATCGTCGCTTTCTCAGGCGATATCAGCTCTTTTGTTATAGACTATGACGCATTGAAGAATTTGAAAATAGATTATGCTTCCGGCTCCAATGAGCTTGCAATACCAATCAGCTTCACTCCCGACAGAACGGGCTATCATGAAATGCTGCTCGAAGTTACTCACGACGCTGCCGCAAACTATGAAAGAAAAATAAGCTATGTATTGATAGCCGGACCAAGTGTTCCCGTCGATACGCTCGACTATAATCTTGACTTTGAAACCGACGGGCTGCCGACCGCTTGCCAATCAGGTATATTGAACTTCATCATAAGAAATACAGGCAATGTAAAATTAAACCTGCAGTCAGTCAGCATCACAGACGAAACGTTTGACGCTAAACTCGATCCGAGTTTTGTTATGCCGACTATAATTAAACCCGATACTTTCCTGTCAGTCCCGATTCTAATTGATACCGAATCGGGAGAAGAAGGCAAGCTGACAATTGATATTCAGATGAATGACAGTCTCAAGGAGTCTGTGACCTATACCTTCAGCCCTGTCATTTTACCTTTGACAATATTTAAAACCGATAGTATGAAATACACTCCAAACGATACTTTATCGTTTGCAATAGGAGGAACGATTCCGTCAGGGACAATTCAAGATATTGACTTTGCAACTGAGATTGAAGTGCCGATGAAGCATTTGTATCTTTTGACAGATCGCGCGGATTTGATCTTATCAAGTACTTCGGGGACGCTGTCATATCCGCTAAATATAGAACAAAGTCTTGAACGGATAAATATCAGCTCAAAAAACAAGATAAATATATCCGATTCGAGTGACTGGAAAATAACATTTCCCGTTCTTGGATTATTAGCTGATAAAGAGTTTTTTGACATCCGGGTTAGAGCATTTTCCGATCCTTGCTTCAAAGATGATTTTGTAAATATGGTCGGCAGAATTACAAATATTTGCGTTTTACCCCTCAGAATGATTAATTTCACCGAATCACGAATTCCGGAAATTTCAATCAATCCGAACCCGGTATTAGAAAAAATTCACGTGAATATCGTTTTAGGACATGAAGAATCGCTAAATTTTGCGATTTTTGACACAAAAGGGAAAAAATATTCGCTTTTAGACAATTTAAATTTGAAAAATGGCTCACATTCTCTTATATTTGATATTAGGACTTTGCCAACAGGAGTTTACATACTTTCTGTGACTAGTTCGATAATGACGAAAAATACTATGTTTGTAATTATACAGTAGAAAAGGTTTAACTATGAAGATTCGCTTACCTCTCATTGTGTTGTTGGCAATTCTCTTCGCGTCCTCGAATTCTTATGGTCAGGGAGATGATCCTCTTGGTCCAAGAAGTGCAAAGAGCGCGTTCTTGATCGGTCCGACTGCCGGAGTTAATATGGTAACTCATGCGGCTAAAATCCAGACTTTCGATAATACATTTGACGATTATGATGTCAATAATACTCTTTGTCCGGTTTTTGAAGACGGAACAGGCATCGGGTTTTGGTTTGGTTTGACTTATGAGTACCCGATCGGCAATCCAAAAACATCGACTAAATCGATTAGCGGCAGAATTGTATACAACTACATGCCCGGGACTTTTGAAGTCGGTGGAGATGACTATGAAGCACTTGATCTCGATCAAAATGTTGTAATGACTACCACTAAACATGATGGTCAAATTGATTACAGCATGTTGTCATTTGAAGCTGCTTTCAAATTGAACATCTCTAAAAAAATACCCCTCGGTATAACTGTCGGTCCGGTTGTTGACCTCATCTTTGGCAAAACACACACACAGTCTTATTCATTGATTGAGCCAAACAACGTTCAATTTAGTACTATTCCCGGTTTGAATTATTCAAACAATAACAGAACCGTAACGACTTACGAAGGCGACTTGGACGGTGCTGCAAGTTTAAGAATCGGTATGAAAATTGGTGTTCAGTATGAAATATTAATGGGGAAAAATATGTTAGTTCCCGTGATATATTATAACTTCGGAGTAACTGAAGCAACAGAACTTCATGACTGGCGTGTAAACGCAATTCAGATTGGTGCTGACTTCAGATTCTCAATCAAGTCACCATTCTAAATTAACTTTAGATTTATGACTCGAAAATTATCGCTTACCGCGGATTCAATTTGTGGTAAGCGATTTTTTTTATGTATTTTTGTTTGTAATGATTGATTTGAAAAGATGCCGAATGCAAAAAA
>JAQIDA010000099.1 GCA_027858275.1 Candidatus Kapaibacterium sp.
ATAAATATCCGAACTTCGGCGAAAAACCTTTGGAAGTTCCGGCTGATAAGAGTGCTTCTGTTAATGCCGACAGAAAAGCAAAAGAAGATAAACATAAGAATAATCGCAACAACGAGATACTAACAGCTAAATTAAAGAACACTCCGTCAATTGAAAACGCCGTCACGGCTGCCGAAGCAGGAGCGACATTGAGCGAAATCGTTGATTATCTGAGTTTTGATTCAAAAAGCGAATCAGCGGAAAAATTTGATGTGCTGAATATCCCCGCAATGTTCGAGGTGATCAGAGCCAAAGCAGATAAATATGAATCGGATCAGGGGAAAAAACCTATGATCTTCGCAGCTACAATGGGAACGGTTCGTCAACACAAAGGCAGATTTGACTTCGCTGCGGACTTCTTCAAAGTAGGCGGTTTTGATATATCTTACAGCAAAGGATACGATTCAGTTGATGAAGCTGTCAAAGCTTTCGAGGCGACTTCAGCCAAAGCTGTCGTAATTTGCTCGACCGATGATAATTATCCGGAAATCGTTCCGACACTGGCGGCATAAATCAAAAAAATCAATCCGTCGGTAAAAGTTGTTGTTGCGGGCTACCCTAAGGAATATATCGAAAGCTTCAGAAAAGCCGGCGTTGATGATTTTATACACGTCAGAGCGAATATATACGATATTCTCACAAGGCTTCAGAAAGAGCTTGACTAATACGACCAACAGCTATTGATAAATGATTATAATGAATTGAAAATAAAAACAATATCCGCGGAGAAAATAAAATGAAGAATTCACCCGATTTTACGTCGATGAATTTTGATGAAGCTTTTCCTGAATTAAGTTCAAAAGACGCTCGGGACAAAGCGGGAAAACAGACGGAAAATTCTATAGATAATTTAACGGTTAAATCAGCGGAAACGATGGATATAAAACCTTTGTATACAAAAAAGGATACTGAAAACTTAGAGCATACGGGCTTTTCTGCCGGTATCGCGCCAAATCTCAGAGGTCCTTATCCGGCTATGTATGTGACTCGTCCTTGGACAGTTCGCCAGTACGCCGGTTTTTCCACAGCCGAAGAATCAAACGCTTTTTATAAAAGAAATATCGCTGCAGGTCAGATGGGGCTTTCAGTAGCTTTTGATCTTGCAACTCATCGCGGCTATGATTCCGATCATGAACGCGTCGTCGGCGATGTCGGCAAAGCGGGCGTGGCGATTGATTCGATCCTCGATATGAAGATTCTTTTCGGGGATATCCCATTGGACAAAATGTCCGTCTCGATGACAATGAACGGCGCAGTGTTACCGGTTTTGGCGTTCTATATCGTTGCCGCTTTGGAACAGGGCGCGACTTTGGAACAATTATCCGGGACTATTCAGAATGATATTCTGAAAGAATATATGGTGCGTAACACATATATCTATCCACCGTTACCTTCAATGAAAATTATTTCGGATATATTTGAATATACTTCAGAGAAAATGCCGAAATTCAACAGTATTTCTATTTCCGGTTACCACATGCAGGAAGCCGGAGCTACAGCTGATATTGAAATGGCTTACACTTTGGCGGACGGTTTGGAATATATTCGCGCCGGTATAAAAGCAGGGATTGATATTGACGCTTTCGCGCCAAGACTGTCCTTTTTCTGGGCAATCGGTAAAAACTACTTTATGGAAATCGCCAAAATGCGCGCGGCTCGTATGATTTGGGCTAAGATGATAAATCAGTTTAATCCCAAAAATCCGAAATCCTTGGCATTGCGTACTCACTGCCAGACTTCAGGTTGGAGTTTGACAGAGCAGGATCCTTTCAACAACGTTGTGCGTACTGCTGTTGAGGCTATGGCTGCGGGACTTGGACATACACAGTCATTGCACACAAATTCACTGGATGAAGCTATCGCGCTTCCTACAGACTTCTCCGCTCGTATCGCGAGAAACACTCAGATACATTTGCAGGAAGAAACGGGTATTTGTGATGTGGTTGATCCTTGGGCAGGTTCGTATTATGTTGAATCGATCACGAATGAAATCATGCACAAGGCTTGGGATCATATTCAGGAGATCGAATCACTCGGCGGAATGGCAAAAGCGATTGAAACGGGTCTGCCGAAAATGCGTATTGAAGAGGCCTCAGCTCGCCGTCAGGCAAAAATAGATTCAGGCGCCGAAATAATCGTCGGTGTAAACAAGTATCAACTCGAAAAAGAAGATCCTATCGAAATTCTCGAAGTTGATAACACGGCAGTTCGTTTGTCACAAATCAAGCGCCTTGAAAAATTGCGCGCTAATCGTGACAACGACGACGTAAAAGATATTTTAGAACAAATAACAAAATGCGCCGAAACAGGCAAAGGCAACTTGCTGGAACTTGCGATTGAAGCAGCAAAACGCAGAGCCAGTCTCGGAGAAATTTCAGACGCTATGGAAAAAGAATTCGGAAGACACAAAGCAGTTATCCGCTCAATATCGGGTGTATACAGTTCGGAATACGCTAAAAAGTCGGAAATCGACGAAGTTCGCGCATTAACTGATAAATTCGAGGAAGCAGACGGTCGCCGTCCGAGAATTATGATCGCTAAAATGGGTCAGGACGGACATGATCGCGGCGCGAAAGTAGTCGCTACGGCTTATGCCGATCTCGGTTTCGACGTTGATATGGGGCCTTTGTTCCAAACACCGGCGGAATCAGCCCGCCAAGCAGTGGAAAATGATGTTCATTGTGTCGGAGCCAGCTCTTTGGCAGCAGGACATAAAACATTGATCCCTCAGCTTGCCGAAGAATTGAAGAAACTAGGTCGAGAAGATATCATGATTGTTGTCGGCGGTGTTATTCCCGCTCAAGATTACGAGTTCCTTCTGGCTAACGGGGCATCCGAAGTTTTCGGCCCGGGTACGGTCATACCTCTCGCGGCTAAGAAGATCATGAAGCATTTGTTCGACAGGATTGTTGACTGATATTTGAATTACAGATTTGGATTTGATTAAAAAGGCGATTTTCTTTTGGGAGTTCGCCTTTTTTTTGTGCGGTATATCAAAATAAGAGTGGAAATTAATTAAGAATAGTCGGTTTTTTTCATATATTGTTTGTTGTGTCCTTGCATATTATGTGCAGAATATTTTGGTAATATGAAAATATGTATTAACTATATGGAATAGAATGATGTTAAAAAAAATGACTATTTATGTAAGTCTGTTAGTAGTTGGATTGTCTTTTGCAATTCCGTTGCAAGCGGAACAGATTGAGGGAACTCCCGGTACAGCTTTCAAATCTGAGATCATTAGTATGGAACAGATTATTTACTATCATTCGCAGCAACCGCCGGATACGAGTTTGCCCGCAAAAAGCAAGAAATTCCACTTAGGTATACCAAGTGACAACGAAATTGGCAGCGGTTCAACAATTAGATCCCCTTATGTGCCGAGATTTCAGCCGATGGGCGGGGCATCCCCCACATTTTCACCTGAACCGACTGCATCATTTGGTTCAATTATCGATAATAACAGAACAATTCCACCGGACGTTCACGGCGCTGTCGGACCGGATCACTTAATGACAACACACAATTCTGAAGTAAGACTTCAGAATAAATCGGGAAGTATTCAAAGCACAGTCTCTCTCAATTCGTTCTGGGCTTCAGTGGCTTATTCAACCTTTGATCCGAGAGTTTATTACGATCCTTATGAAGAAAAATGGTTCAGCGTCGCTTGCGGAACTGCCGGCGGAGAAAGCGCTATTCTTGCCGCTGCTTCATATACTTCATCTCCGTCAAGCACTTGGTCAATGCATGCACTGGATGCCGATCCTGGTGATACAACATGGTTTGATTATCCTTCCGTTGGATTCAATAAGAAATGGATAGTAGTGACCGGGAACATGTTCAGAAAAGTTACTAATGCTTTTGAAGGAACAGTTGTTTATGTAATCGACAAAATGAAATTATATAATGACCGACAATTGTCATATACTAAATTCTCATTTGATAATTCATTGGGATACTTCACAATAGTTCCTCATGAGACTTTTGACGAGAATCTTGAAAACATGTATATGTTCTGTACTTGGAACGGCAATAGCGGAGGGAAATCATATTTCCGGATGTTCCATATAAGCGGTAGTGTCGGCAATGAGTTTTTTAATAATAACAGTGTTTATACAGAAAGTAATAATACATTTGCTTGGAGTGTTGCCGGCGAAGGATCTTGTCCCCAATTAGGAACTACGAGAGAAATTATAGCGAACGATGCAAGAATTCAAAATGCGGTTTATCGTGACGGATCGGTATGGTTTACTCTAACCGCACAAGTTCCTGCGACAGCACCTACCAGAGCATCAGTTCTATGGTATGAAGTTGATGTTTCGGGCGGGCAACCGGTTGGAACAGCTTTGCAGGAAGGCAAGATTGATGACGCTAATGACGTGTTTCATTATGCTTTTCCTTCAATTACTGTTAATAAAAACAATGACGCTTTAATCGGCTACACAAGCTTTTCGCCGAATCAATATGCTTCGTGTAATTATTCATTCCGCTCGGAAAGCGACGGATTAAATTCAATGAGATCTTCTCACAATTATAAGAGCGGACTCGCATCATATTACAAAACTTACGGAAGCGGAAGAAACAGATGGGGCGATTATTCACAGACAATGATTGATCCTGATGACGAAGTTTCTTTCTGGACTTTGCAGGAATATGCTGAAGTTCCCGGCGGCGGTCGTGATCGTTGGGGCACATGGTGGGCAAAAGTTTGCGGAACTCCACAAACACCGGAAAGCGTTACTCAACCAAGCACACACTGCGTCGGTACTGAAGAGACTTATTCAACCGCCACATCAGGCGATGCTGATACCTATAATTGGAATATTCAGGGAACTGACTGGAGTGTCGGAGCCGGCGCAACAACTGCTGTTGACGTAACTGCAGGTGCCGGGAGCGCTACTCTAAGCGTGTCAGCTGAAAACGATTGCGGTTCTACAGATCAATTCAGCATTGTGATCACTCCGGAGCAGTTAGCCGGAGATGCCGGAACAATTAACGGGCCTGATCCTCATTGCGCAGGCACAACAGAAACTTACTCCGTCGACGCAATTGCAAACACGGATTCATATACTTGGGTTATCAGCGGCAACGGCTGGTCAGGTTCAAGCACAACTAACAGTATTGATATAACAGCAGGCAACGGAAGCGGTACGATAACTGTAACCGGTGATAATGTTTGTGGAAGCGGAACTGAAACTGTGAGCGTAATAACCCCGCTTCTTATTCCGGAGCAACCGGGAACAATCTCCGGTCCGGCATTGCATTGTGCGCAAACATCAGCGACTTATTCTATAGATGAAGTTGAAAACGCGGATTCATATACTTGGACTGTTGACGGAATCGACTGGGCCGGGACAAGCACAACAAATGAAATCGTTTTAACTGCCGGGAATGCTCTATGTTCACTGTCTGTCAGTGCCGTAAACGTATGCGGAAGCAGTATTGACAGAACGATCACTATTGATCCGCTTCTTATTCCGGATCAACCGGGGACAATAAATGAACCGGCTTTGCATTGTACTGCAACTACTGAAACGTACGGTATCAATCCGGTTATCAGAGCTGATGAATATGCATGGACTATTTCTAATCCGGCATGGTCAGGTACAAGCACAACAACAGACATTGATATTACTTCGGCATCGGGCAGCTCAACCGTAACGGTTGCGGCAGTAAATTCTTGCGGAAGCAGTCTTGTTAGTTCTGTTGTAGCTGAAGCAACTGATCTGCCGAATGCTCCTTTGACTCTCAGTGTACCGACCGGACATTGCACAGGTGAAGATGAAACTTATACTGCTTTGGAAGTGACGGATGCCACTGCTTATATATGGACAATACAGGGTAACGGCTGGTCAGGCTCAAGTACAACAAATGTATGCGTAATAACAGCAGGCAGCGGCGAGGGTCTTATAAGAGTAGCAGCCGTGAACGCTTGCGGAACAGGTCAGTCTATAAGCAGAACTATTCCTTCGATTCAGATTCCAAATGAGCCAAGTCCGATCGTAGGACCGAATGCTCACTGCAAAAACGGAACAGGATTCTACTCGGTTGATGATCAGGATGATGCGGACAGCTATGCTTGGACTGTCACCGGTGACGGTTGGAGCGGCTCAAGCATCGAAAATCGTATTCATATTACAGCAGGTACAGGCTCAGGAGCTTTGACATGCGCGGCGGTTAATGCTTGCGGAACGGGAAACAGCATCAGCAGAACAATTGATCTTCTGCCGATACCGTCAGCACCGACTGCAATCGACACTGCTGAAGTTCATTGCGCCGGTAAAACAGAAACTTACAAGACTAATTCTGTCGCAGGAGCGACTTCTTATATATGGACGATTGAAGGAGAAGGCTGGGAAGGTTCGAGTTCAACAAATGAAATTGAACTGACTGCGGGCAGCGGCAGTGTTAAGATATTAGTACAAGCTGCGAATGCTTGCGGCGCAAGCAGCTCGAAATCAATATTCGTCTTTCCTACATTGACATTGGGCGAGACCGCTGAAATTATTACTCCCGATATACATTGTTCGAGTGATATTGCTCGTTATTCAGTGCCTCTGACTGAAGGAGCTTTGTCTTACTATTGGCTGGTAGGCGGCACGGGCTGGAGCGGCTCGAGCAACACTAACAGTATTGATGTTATGGCAGGCAACCGTGAAGGAACTCTTTCGATTGCGGCAATAAATGTCTGCGGATCAGGTACTCCGAGAAATATCAGTATAACGCCTTCTCAAAAACCGGGAAAAGCGGGGTCAATCACTTTGCCGGAAACTCATTGCGAGGGAACAGAACAAACATATTCGATTAATGAGATTGACGGAGCGGATTCTTATTATTGGCATATTAACGGGTCAAATTGGACAGGTTCAGGTACTGAAAACAGTATCGTAATTACAGCGGGCGAAGGCAGCGCAGTGATTTCCGCATCAGCTGTCAATGCTTGCGGGTCAGGTACTCCGACGGCAGCAGAAGCGACATCAACCGCATACCCGACTTCATCTTTTTCAGCGAACATGGATACAGTCTTCACTGATCAATCTGTCAGCGTTCATTATACGGGCAATGCTGATGATTCTGCCGAATTCACTTGGGGCTTCGACGGCGGAACATATAATTCGGGCATTGGTATCGGACCGCATCAAGTGTACTGGTCTGAGATCGGCACTAAGGAAATAACATTGATTGTCAGTGTCAACGGTTGCGTTTCAGAGACGTCCGTGACAAAAGTTGAAGTTGTTCGAGATCTTCATGTGAACGATGACAAATATACTAAATACGGAATTTCGATTTTGCCTAATCCGAGCAAGGGATCGTTTACGTTACAGATTGATAATCTGCCGGCGGTGGATTTGAAGATCATAATTACGGATGTATCCGGTAAATCTGTTGCCGACTACAATTTCAATCACAGTTCGGGAGTATTCTCTCATAATTTCGACTTGAATAATCTCTCAAACGCTAATTATTTCTTGACAATTCAATTCAAGGGAGAGGAAATTGTT
>JAQIDA010000115.1 GCA_027858275.1 Candidatus Kapaibacterium sp.
ACTTAATTCAGCCCGGGGCATCGCCCCGGGTAACGAACCCCAAATATTTGCGCCCTGAAAGGGCAGCTTAATTCAGGAACCTACCGCAACAGACAGCTTGAGCTGTCTGCAAAAGAGCATGTCCCCACTTGTCCAAAGTTTCTTCACTTTGGATCAAGTTGCCGACATAGCACTCCTCACTCTTCCAGTTTCTTAAAATAAACCTCTTCATTAGGCTTGACCATACCGTATTTTTGCCGGGCGATTCGTTCGATTTCGGTATCGTCATTTTTGAGTTGATCCACTCGTGTTTTGAGGGAATCTTTGATTAATTCTTTTTGGGATATGGACTCAATCAAATCAGTTTTGTTGAGTTCGAGGCTGACTCTTTTGATTACTCCATAGTTGGAGAAGAGTACAAATGCGAGGGCAAGCACAGAGGCAACGGCAATCGCGATAATCTTGTTGCTGTGGCGATTCCTTTCGAAAAAATCCTTGACGGATTCAAAGATATTTTTTGAACTCATAAGAATTCCTACTCTGTTGAAATAAGGCGGTTAATACTAACGCGCTTATTGTGAACAAGGGAGCATGCTCCCTTGTTATAATATACAAAAGTCTAAGCGAATTTTTTCAATACATTCACGAGTTTGTCCATCTCGTCTTTAGTGCGTTTTTCGGTAACGGCAATCAGCAAACCTGATTTGCAGTTTTCGAATTTCGTTGTGTCGATACCCGCGAGGATACCCGCTTCTTGTGCCGCTTCAATAATTTCTGCCGGCGGAACGGGAGTATTCACAAGGAATTCACGGAAGAACGGCTTATCGTTCATCAGAGAAAATCCCGGCAATTCATTGATTCTCGCAGACAAATAATGAGCGCGGTTAAATGACTGTTCCGCCACTTCTTTAATACCCTGTTTACCCATAGTTGCCAGATAAACAGTCGCTGTGACCATCATCAAGCCCTGATTCGAGCAAATATTAGAAGTTGCTTTTTCGCGTTTGATCTGCTGTTCGCGAGTCTGAAGCGTGAGAACAAAACCTCTGTTGCCGTCAGTATCCTGAGTAACACCCGACAGGCGACCCGGAATTTTGCGAACAAGTTTTTGAGTTGTCGAGAAGATACCGAGATAAGGACCGCCAAAGTTCATCGGAATACCGAGAGATTGACCTTCTGCCGTGACGATATCAGCATTGTATTCGCCCGGAGCTTTGAGCAAACCGAGTGAAATCGGATCGACCGAAGTGATAAACATAGTTTTTTTGGTGCCGTGAGCGATTTTTTCCAGTTCGTTTACATCTTCCAAAGTTCCGTAGAAATTCGGCTGCTGCACAACTACTGCTGAAATCGTATCATCCATAGCGGCGCGAAGAGCTTCGATATCACAAGTACCGTCTTCGAGAACGTACTCAGTAAAAGTCAGCTTACGACCTGCGCAAACAGTTTCGAGAACTTCCCTGTAATGAGGATTCAATGTGCCGGCAATTGCGAATTCAGTGCGTTTGTTTTGGAAAGATGACAGCAAGCAAGCTTCAGCCAAAGACGAAGCGCCGTCGTACATAGAGGCGTTTGTTACGTCCATGCCCGTCAGATCGCAAATCATCGACTGATACTCATACATAGTCTGCAAAGTACCCTGAGATACTTCCGCCTGATAGGGAGTATAAGCAGTTTTGTATTCCGGACGTGCTGTGATTGAATTTACTATAGACGGGATGAAATGATCGTAAGATCCGCCGCCCATAAAGCATGTATGTGTTTTCGCGGAAACGTTCATTGCCGCGTAATCTTCAAGAAGTTTAACGATTTCATATTCCGAAAGCTTCGGAGGAAGGTTCAGATCTTCAGTAAGTCTGATACCTGCAGGAATTTTTTCAATTAATTCGTCGAAGGAGTCAACTCCGATTCTATCGAGCATTTTTTTTCGATCGTTGTCAGTGTTCGGTACGTAAACCATCATTGCCCTTTTAATAAGGTTCATAAAAAATTCTATTTTAGCATACAAAGTTAATTCTATTTAAAATCTTATCCAAAATAAAGCTATGTATATGATAAGAAAAATTATAATAATCGTGAATATTTCAAAATTATCTAAGAATTCGCGAAAATAATTTCATGGAAAGCAACTAATCCTTATATTTGGCTGCGGGGCATCAAAGAGTCACTCCCGGAACACGTAGAGACGTCCAATTTGGGCGTCTTAGAAATAACGAGAATAAACCATAAAGAATAAGATAAGAACCACCCCGTCCTTCTGGCACCCCTCCTTGGAAAGGAAGGGGAGTTTTTAAGAAAAGAGCCGTACCTTCCGAAGGTTTCTTTACCTTCGGCAAGGTTTCCGGACAGGATCAAAAAATCAAGATAAAGAAAATATGAACATGAAAATCATTAATCTCCCCTTGCTTCAAGATGCTGATCTTCGAGGGAAAACCGTTTTAGTCAGGGTAGACCATAATGTAGTCAAAAAAGGTATCATATATGATCCCTACAGAATTGACGTAACTATTGGTACCTTATATCATATCAATGCAAAGGGCGGCAAAATCATCCTGATGACCCATGTCGGCAGACCGCGGGACAAAAAAACGGGCGAAATTGATATTTCGGACAACAGCTCCGTGCAACCGATTGTTGATTATCTGGAAAGCAAACTACATATCAAATTCAAAATACCGGAATTCCATGAGTATGCTAATAAGGGCTATCTCGGTATTGAGACATCTGTTAATCATTTGATCCGCGATCTCAAAGACGGTAAAATCGACGGAGTTTATCTGCCCAATACTCGCTGGTTCACCGGTGAGGAAGGCAATGAAGAGGAAACCGACAGATTCGCCGATCAGCTTGCGGGTCTTGCCGATATATTCGTCAATGACGCCTTCGGTTCATGGCAGGCTCACGCTTCGACAGTGGCGATCAGCAAATATCTTCCCTCTTACGCCGGATTCTTGATGCAAAGAGAAATTACCAATCTTGACAGAATCTATAGCCCTCAAAGGCCTTTCGTGGCTGTTGTTGCCGGTTCAAAATTCGACACAAAAATTGCCTCTCTTAATACACTGCTGGTCAAAGCTGATTTCCTCATCCTCGGCGGAGTAATGTACAACGCATATCTATCAGCAAAATACGGCTTCAAAATCAAAGGCGTTTCTGAAAGCGATGTGGACTTGGCGAAAAAATTTGTGGCTTTTGCCGCTCAATATCCCGACAAGATGATTGAATTGCCCTATATAGTCGAATCCGACACATTGGACGGCAAAATTGAAGGAAAATACAGGACTCATAAAATTAAGGATCTCGCCCCCGGTACCGAACTGAATTATGTTCTCGACGTGGCTAAGGAATCGTTTGCCGAAGAATCAGTCAGAGAAGTTTTTCACAATGCAAAAATGGTGTTTGTCAACGCCGTCATGGGTTTGACTCCCCATTTCAACGAAGGCACTATAGCTCTCGACGAAACAATTGACGAAAACAGCGAAGCTGTTAAATTATACGGCGGCGGCGATACCATGCAAGAACTCAAACGACTGCTGCCCGGACTGTATATCATGGCCATTGACAATCCAAAATATTATATTTTCACCGGCGGCGGCGCGGTTTTGAAAGCGATTCAGGAAGGAAGTTCTCTCGGATTGGAACCTGTCAAAGCATTGTGCGATCAGAAATAAAACAAAAATATTAAACGATTTATTCGTCAGATACCCCGGTGACCTGTGAGTAAGAAATACGGAATTAAGCAAAAATGAACATACTGTCAATTGAATCATCTTGTGATGAGACTTCCGCCGCGATAATTTGCGAATCGAAAGTGCTGACTAATGTTATATCTTCTCAGATATTCCATTCCAAATTCGGTGGTGTAATTCCTGAATTAGCCTCTCGGGCTCATTTGCAGTATATATCTGCGATAACGGAGGAATCCCTCAAACAGGCCAAGATGACAATGAAAGACATCGACGCTGTGGCTGTTACTTCAGAGCCGGGGCTTATTGGTTCCTTAATTGTCGGCTCTAATTTCGCCAAAGGACTCGCGCTCAAATACGATCTGCCGATTATCCCGGTCAATCATATTGAAGGGCATCTGTTCACGGGCAGTTTGCACGATCCGACATTGGAATTCCCTTTTGTCGCTCTGGTTGTAAGCGGCGGGCATACTACTTTATTTCTAGTCAAATCTTATAATGAATATGACATTCTCGGCTCAACCGTAGACGATGCCGCCGGTGAGGCTTTTGACAAAATCGCGACGTTAATGGGACTTCCTTATCCCGGAGGACCTGAGATAGATAAATTGGCAAAAGAAGCTAATCCAAAGGCTTATGATTTCCCGCGCTCAATGATCGGCTCGGGCGATTACAATTTCTCCTTCAGCGGATTGAAAACATCTGTAAGATACTTCCTCGCAAAAGAATTCAAAGAAGGAATTCCCGAAGAACTAAAACCCGATCTATGCGCTTCGGTACAG
>JAQIDA010000122.1 GCA_027858275.1 Candidatus Kapaibacterium sp.
TATATCAATAAATTGATAAATTTTAATAAACTTAATAAGAGGTTTTTTCCAATGAAAAGATTTTTTAACTTAGCAGTAATTGTTACTTGGTTCTACGTAGGAATTCATCTAATTTGGTGGGTATGGATGGGAGATCCTTCCAACTTTATCGATGGTGCTGTTCGTCACGAACCTATTCCCGGTAATATCCCCGGAACAGTTCATACAGGCGGTTTCTTGGTTGGTGTATTGATGGCTTTCGTTTTGATCGCGATCACATTCATTATCGAAAGAGCCCTCACTATGAGCAAAGCTAAAGGAAAAGGTAATCCTGAAGTATTCATTAAAAACATGATAGCAAAACTTGCAGACGGCGACATCGACGGAGCTAAAGCAGATTGTGACGCTCAGCGCGGAACAGTAGCTAATATTATGCGTGCGGCTATTACTCGTTTCCAGGATGTGGAAGATGATCCTGAATACTCAGCTGACAAAAAAATTGCAGAAACTCAACGTGCTATCGATGAAGCTATGAACTTGGAAACACCTCTTCTTGAAAAGAACTTGGTTGTCTTGTCCACAATTGCTTCTGTCGCTACAATGGTTGGTCTTTTGGGAACAACTCTCGGTATGATTCGCGCCTTCTCAGCTTTGGCTGAAAGCGGCACTGTATCAGCTACAGCATTGTCAATCGGTATCTCTGAAGCTCTTTATAATACTGCGGGCGGTCTTATCGGCGCTGTTATCGCTATTATTGCATACAACTTCTTCACAACGAAAGTTGACAGTTTTGTATACATGATCGATGAAGCAATCTTGAGCGTAACACAGATATTTACTATTCGCACAAAGAAATAATTTAGAAAAAGGATACACAAAGTGGCAAAAGTAAAAAAGAACAGAGTTAGTTTTGTTATCGACATGACACCGCTTGTTGATATCACTTTTCTCCTTTTGACCTTTTTCATGTTTACCGCTAAATTTAAAACGGACGCAGAATCAGAACAGAAGTTCTTTATCGAACGTCCCATGGTTTCGCCGGACAGTTCAAAACTGCCGGAACAGGATTTAGCAATAATCAACATCGCAATTGAAACTGATACTCTCACAGGTATATCTGATACAGTCTACTACTATTCAATAGTAAATGAAGAAGATCGAAGATCAGTATATTCTATGATGGAAAATGTCCCTGAAGATCAGGGAGCCTTGCTCAAAATCGGAAACGATTCGACGAGTATGAAAACTCTCGGCAGGTTAATTGGTTTCACTAAAACGGCCAATAAGAAAACAGTGTTCGCCATTGACGCTGACAAACGTTTGAGATTCAAATGGGTGGAAGACGCAATGGAAATTCTAAGGAAGAATTGGCAAACGGTGTTCAATTATGTAACTATGAAAAAAGGTTCTTAATTCAATTTTTATTATGAGAATTAAGAGAAATAATTAATGGAAGCGTTTTCGATAACGCTTATGATTTAAGACAATTAAACAGGAGAATATTATGTCCGGTGGCGGTTCACTAAGCGCTCCCGAAAAAGCGAAAAGAGGTAGTTCGAGCAAGAGAAAACCCAAGAAGAGAGTCAGCTTTCATCTTGATATGACTCCGCTCGTTGATATTACCTTTTTGTTGTTGACGTTCTTTATGTTCACAACAACTATGTCGGCTCCTCAAACTATGGAAATGTCTATTCCTCCGGAAATCAACAAACCGGTGGACGTTGATGAAGATAAATTGCTTTCTCTTTATATTCGTAATGACGATAAATTATTTTGGCACAAAGCTCAGGAATTACCTAAACCGATAAAGCTTGAAGAAGTCAAAAAATTATCAGAAAAAGAGAATTTAAAAGACGGAATGCATAATAAATTGATTATCGTATTGAAAATTGATGAAAATGCTCAATACGGTACAGTTGTTTCAGTTCTCGATGAATTGAATCTGGCTGAGATGTTAATCATGGAAGAAATAGCAAAAGTTCCCGACGAAGACGGAGAGCCGACAAAACGTAAACGCAAATTTACGATCGCTAAAATGACCGATAAAGACAGAGAGAAAATCTCTGACGAGGCATTGAGCGGAGAATTAACTACAGAGGAGGGCAATTAATATGGCTGCTTCAAGATCTGTAGTTGTTCCCGAGAACAGCGGTTACGGCGCATTTGAAATAAAAGAGTATATAAACAAAGCCACGAAATGGGGTGCGATTTATACGGCAGCATTCACTTTGCTGTTAGTTCTTACTTACATTGGTGTGGGAGTAGTTCAGGATGCCACTCGTAAAAAAGTTATGATGGCTCCGATACAGAAATTGAAATTGCAAAATCTAGCCGCTGATGATGCAGAGATGTCGGAAGCTTTGCCTCCGCCTCCTCCTGCTACAGTTGTCAGCTCCGGGCCTGCCGCTCGCGCGGGTACACCCGTTCCGGTTCCCGAAGCAGAACTTGCGGAAGATTTGCAGGATTTCGCTGACATTAAAGATCTTTCGAGAGCATCGGCAGAAGGCGGTGACGGCGAAGATTTAGGCGGTTTCTCTGATAATATAGACATCGATGAATCAGCAAATGTTGATATCGATGTGCGTGAAGAAGAGCCCGATCCCGAAGATTTTATCCCCGTCGAAAAAGAACCTGCTTGCGATATGGAAGAACTTCGGAAGAGAGTTGTTTATCCCGAAATGGCTAAGCGAGCCGGCATTGAAGGCATGGTTCTGGTAAGGGCTTTAATCAGTAAAAACGGAAAAGTGAAGAAAACAATTATTCAGGCATCGGACAATTCAGCTTTGAACAAAGCCGCTTCGACAGCCGTGAAGAATACGGTCTTTACTCCGGCGATTCAGAACAAAAGAGCTGTTCAGCTCTGGATCAGTATCCCGGTTGATTTCCGATTGAGATAAAACCTCTTGACATTTTAGCGACCCACACAGCCGTGGGGTTAACCCCACGGTTGTATTTTTTCACATTCAGACAGGTAATTAATTATTTTGGTCAACATAGAGGAAAGAACATAAAATGCTGCTCAAAATTATCAATTATACCGTCAGATCAATTTTCATAGTAATAGGCATTGTCATGTTGACAGGGTTGGTAGAACTGCCTCCTCAATACGATGGTTCTTTCGCTGTTATTGTCGGTATAGTTTTTATATTATTCGGAATATATCGGATAATAATATATAAGTCTCAAAGTAAGAGGTACAATTTTGATGTTGAAACACAAGAAGATAATGAAGAGAATACCTGAGGCTCTTATTTTACTCGCCCTTGTTTTTATTCTTCCGTCTTGCGGCGAAAGCAAAAACAAAGGATTCGGCGGAAAATACGCTTCTCTCCACTCCGGAACATTCACGGTTCATTGCGAAGAATCTCTCAGCGAAGTTATGGACAGAGTCTTTGTTATGTACGACTCCGTCTATACTGACGCCAATCAAACAATCAAACTCTCGACAGCCAGAACAGGTATGGAACATCTCTTAGCCGGGGAGACCGATATTTTCATATCAGCCAGAGAATACTTAAAAGACGAAGATTCATTGATGAAAGCCTACAAAGTAGAGCCGCACGTTATAATGAATATAGCCGAAGACGCGCTCGTTTTTTATACTCGAAACGATTTTCCCTACGACACTGTCTATGCCGAAGATTTGAAAGTATTGATGAAAGACGGCACCAAGAAGTATAAGGATTATTATCCCGCCGTAGGCTCAGAACCTGAATTTGTGATTACGGATCATTATTCATCGGAATACGCCAATTTGAAAGAACTCGTCGCTGAGGGCGAAACACTCAAGAGACCTCTGAAAACATTCGCGAATATTGATTTAGTAAGAAACTACGTTCGAGAAAACAAGAACAAAATCGGTGTCGGATACTTGGCTCAGATTATTCATGACAACACCCTTAAACCCCTGATGATAAGTTTTTTAGACAGTACGGGCAGATACAGATATCCGCACGCCGTGCATCAGACAAATATACTTAGAAGATACTATCCCTACATAGTTACATACAGAGCGTATATGCTCGAGGATTTAAGACAAACAGCATGGTGGTTCGGCAAATTTGTATCGGAAGAAAAATATATTACAAGACACTATTTGGATTACGGAATAGTTCCCGTATACGCCAAATTTAAATTAATCGAAGAGGATTAAACGATGAAAAAAATAACACTTTTAATATTAGCATTCGCTGTCAGTCTCAGCGTTTTATCGGCACAATCGCCAAAGAATATGGTCGAGAGTAAAGCCGCAAGTATGGATTTCCTCGAAGCCGCTGCATATATTCAGGAAGCTTATGAATCAAACAGAAACAACGAGAAATTCCTCTTGCTTTGCGGAGATATATATTTTGAATTAGACAAACTTGATTCCGCTCTGATTATGTATGAAAAAGCAGATCGTGAAAACCGTCACGAAGTAATCACAATGCGAAAAATCGCAAAGACTTATTCAGGCCTAAAAAAATTCGACAAGGCTCTTGAGACTCTCTTTGATGCTGTGGATGAAGACAAGAGAGACGTATATACATATTTGGAACTCGGCAAAGTCTATCTTGCTATGGACTCACTTGCCCCTGCCGAACTATATATCACAAAAGCTCGTGAAATTGACAAGACAATTCCTGATGCCTATATTGCTCTCGGCGATTTATATTTCGCCCGGAAAATATATGAGCTTGCGAAAATGAACTATGAAGAAGCTCTCTCAATCGATGAAAATATCCTTGAAGCTCGTGAGAAACTTGCTACTGCATATTACTGGCTCGGTATGCGCGAAGTTGAAAGAGACCTCGCCAACGAATTGTTCGCCCGTTCTTTGAAAGAATGGAATACAATAACGAAACAGGATCCCAAAAACACTAAAGCTTTCTTTCAACAAGGCAAAATATTATTTTTATCTGCGAAATACGGAACTGCGGCAAGTTCATTCTATAAATATATTGAAATGAAACCTGATGATATGTTAGCTAAATGGTATCTCGCTCAGTCATTTTACGAAATCAGAGAATGTGACTCAGCCGCTCCCTTTTTGAGAGAATGTGCCAATAAGATAGACTCAGTCAAAACGAAGTCACTTCTTTTACTAGCTCGTTGCTATTTCGATTCAAAAGATTACGCAAAATCTTCGGAAGTTTTCGCTGAATTAAAATCATTAGAAAAATTATCCGCGACAGATTTGCAACGCTTTGGCGCGGCGGCGTTCAAAGACAAAGATACTACTCTCGCTATTGATTGTTATAAAGAAGCTCTTGATATTAATCCTAAGCTTTGTAAACTGTCCTATAAACTCGGTAAGATGCTTTATGTATTGAAACGCTATGAGGGATCAATTGAGATATACGATTTGCGAATAGCGAACTGTGAAAAAGATAACTTCAGTGCTAAGAGTTGGTTCTATAAAGGTCTGGATTATATGAAACTTGATAAATATGAAGAATCAATCAATTCTTTTGATCAAACTATGGAGCTTGATTCAACCTTTATTAAAGCATTAATTTATAAAGCCGACATCTATGCAAAAAAAGGAATATTAGATACAGCATTAATGATATTTACCGATGTAAAACAAAAAGCAATTGTTGATACAATAAAGTTCGGCTGGGAATCAAAAACAGTGTTCTTTAAAATTGCAGGAATGCAGATAAGAGACAAAAAATATTCTGACTTATTGAAGCTGACCAAAGAATGGACTGATCTCTATCCCGGAGTCAAGCATGCTTGGCTCTACAGAGCTTATGCTTTTCAGGGGTCTCAGAATCTAGAATCGGCAATATCAATGTACATAAAAGTTTTAGCGATTGATCCAAAAAATAAAACCGCAAAGACTAATCTCAGCAAATTGAAAGAAATTCAGTCACAAAAAGCCGGCGGAAATTAAAAAATATTTCAAAAAACTGAAAATAAATAATAATTGAGAGGGGCGTTATTCGTCCCTCTTTTTTGTATATGGATGTTTAAGATTGGAAACATAGTGAATATATCTGTATGTGTTTGTAATAACAGGAATTAGAACATTGTTCCATGGCCGGAAATTCCACTGTGGCAATAATATGAAAGATATGATAATTGCCTTTGTTCAAAACTATTTAGATATATCTTTGGTAATTGAAAAACTGATTATTATATTTGTAATCTTGGAAAATGTAAAGAAGTGAAATGATTGAAATATACATACAAGGCATAGAGGACGACAGCAGAGACATTGAGATCAAAACAACTGCTGAAGAAATCGAAGATATGTCGCCCGAATTTTTCGGGGAAGTAAGCGTCAGCGGCAATCTGAGGAAGTTTGGAAAGAGGTACGCGATCAAGTGCAGGGCAGAGTGCAAGGCACATTTGATATGCGATATTTCAGGAAAAGAATTTGAAAAACTGATCTCTGCCGATATTACTTTGGGCATGACCGCCGACAACGCGATGCTTGATTTGATGAGCGATGAAGACGGCAACCAAGAAGATAAAGAAAACAGAGTTATATCAGAATTCGCAAAGTCAATTGATATAACAAAAGATATAAGAGACAGTCTCACGGTAGCGATTCCGATGAAAAAGATCGCTCCGGGTTACGAAAATAAAAGTTTCGAGGAATTGCATCCGGAACTAAGCGCGAAAGCAAATAAATCGGATACAAAAGAAAAAGAAAATCTCGACCCTCGTTGGTCGGCGTTGAAAAACATAAAGATAAAATAGGTTTAATTCACATATAATCGAGAGATTGAAATGGCACATCCGAAAAGAAAAACTTCTAAAGCAAGACGCGACAAAAGACGTACGCATTACAAAGCAGTAGTGCCTACTACTACATTATGTCCGCAGTGCGGCGGCGTTAGATTAGCTCATCAGGCTTGTCCCGAATGCGGCTATTATAACGGAAGAAAAATTATTGACTCCCTCTAATATTTATTAGACAGAGAGTCCTTGGTTTTTACTTTTTTAGATAAGAAGGCAGATACTGTCTGCCTCTTTGAAAGAAACGTTGCAATGTCAGAGCGTTAAATATTATCTAAGAGTTAATTATTGCTTATTTATCACAGAGCTGAATGAATAATAATAAAAAAATCAGAATAGCCATCGACGCTATGGGTGGAGATTATTCTCCTGCCAATGAAGTCGAAGGTGCGGTATTAGCATTAAAGAATCTCGGTAATAAAATTGTGATTGTTCTCGTAGGCGACAAGGCGAAAATTGACGCTGAGTTGTCAGGATACGAGTTCAATAAAGACAGTATTGAAGTATTGCATACGGATCAAATCGTCACAATGCACGACGACCCTACTGCGGTACTCAAAACAAAGAGAAACTCATCCATGGCAGTCAGCTTGAGTCTTCACGCGAAGAATGAAGCTGATGCAGTTATTTCTGCAGGCAACACAGGGGCTTTTTTAGCCGCTTCGACTGTAATACTTGGCAGAATAAAAGGCGCGAGCCGTCCTACACTCGGAACATATTTGCCAACTTCGACGGACAAGAAAGTATTTATTCTTGATGTTGGCGCGAATATCGATCCCAAACCTCAATTCCTCTACGAGTTCGCCGTTATGGCAAGCATCTATTGCGAGCAGACTTCCGATATTAATAATCCTTCAATCGGATTGATGAATGTCGGCGAAGAGTCTTCCAAGGGAACTGAAGTAGTGCAGGAAACACACAAATTATTGAAAAACAGCGAATTAAATTTCTTCGGCAATGTCGAAGGACGAGATATATTCTCCGGAAAAGTTGATATCGTCGTATTTGACGGTTTTCTCGGAAACATTTTATTGAAATTCGCCGAAAGTTTAGCTCCTTTCGTTAAAGGAATGATGGGCAAACTTGCCGGAAGTAAATTTAGTGTTGAAGAGGTTAAACTTGCCGGCTCGGTAATGAAAGAAGTCTTCTCCGGTTTGGATCCCCAAGCCGCAGGCGGTCTTCCTTTCCTCGGTCTCAACGGTATTTCACTCGTCGCTCACGGCGGCTCAACTCCTATGGCATTTAGTAATTTGATACATAAAGCAATTGATCTGATAGAAACGGACATTAATACAAAGATTGAAACAGCTCTTAACAAAGGCTGAAAAGAACGAAAAATTTAGGAAAGAATACAAAGAATTATGTCAGCAACAATAACTTCAATAGCTCATTATCTCCCTCCGGATGTATATCCGAATTCTTATATTGAAGAATATCTTGATACTAATCACGAATGGATAATGACAAGATCAGGTATCGCTGAAAGAAGATTCGCTAAAGACGGAGCAACTTCAGATTTAATCGTACCCGCCGCCAAAGAAGCAATGGAAAAAGCCGGTTACGGTCCGGAAGATATAGATTGCGTTATCGTTGCGACTGTTACACCCGATCACGCTTTTCCTTCAACAGCTTGTGTTGTTCAGAATAAACTTGGGCTGAAAAATGCTTGGGGATATGATATTTCTGCCGCTTGTTCGGGATTTATATTTGCATTTGTAACGGCAGCTAAATTAGTTGAATCCGGCGCGGCAAAAAGAGTTTTGCTCTGTGGAGCAGATAAAATGACTTCCGTAATGAATATGCAGGACAGAGCTCAGGCAGTGTTATTCGGTGACGGAGCCGGCGTTTGTATAGTCGAAAAATCTGACGATCCTGAACTCGGTTTCAAAGATTTTATTACTCATATTGACGGCGACGGCGGACAGTATTTACACAAAATAGCAGGCGGAAGCTTCAAACCTTCGTCCGAAGAAACCGTAGCAAACAAAGAACATTATATTTTCCAAGACGGGCAGCCTGTTTTCAAGGCCGCGGTCAAAGGAATGGCTGATGTTTCGGTAGAGATTATGGAACGCAACGGTCTAAACAATGAAACAATTGATTGGTTAGTACCTCATCAGGCAAACCTTAGAATTATTACGGCAACTGCAAAAAGAATGGGACTCGATCCTGAAAAAGTAATGATTAATATCGAAAAATACGGCAATACTACTGCCGGTACTATTCCGATATGCTTATCTGAATGGAGTCAAAAAGGTGATTTGAAACATGGTCAGAATGTAATTCTGTCAAGCTTCGGCGCCGGTTTCACTTGGGGATCAATTTATATGCGTTGGAACACTAATAAAAAATAAATGAACATGAAAACAGCATTATTATGCACGGGACAAGGATCCCAATATGTCGGTATGATTCAGGATCTTGCTGAAAAATATCCCCCGGCAAAAGAAAAAATAGAATTAGCCGATAAGATTCTCGGATTTGAAATAAGCAATATTTGCTTCGACGGTCCTGCAGAAACTTTGAAAGAAACAAGATATACACAGCCTGCTTTGTTTTTGCACAGCACTGTGCTTATCGACTTGATAAAAGATAAAATTGAATTTTCGGCAACAGCCGGGCATTCAATCGGCGAATATGCCGCCTTGTACGCGGCAGGTGTTTTGTCCTTTGAAGACGCTTTGAAATTAGTAGCCCTTCGCGGCGACCTGATGTTCAAAGCCGGAGAGTACGCCCCCGGAACAATGTTTGCAGTCATTGGCGCGAAAGAAGACAAAGCAATCGAAGACGTTTGCGAAAAATTGACTAACCCCGAAAAAGAATTATATATTGTCGCGGCAAACTATAATTCACCGGGACAACTTGTAGTATCCGGTTCGGCTCAGCATTTGAGAGACAATGTGTCAGAATTTAAAGCTGCGGGCGGCAGAATTATCAAAGAACTCCCGGTAAGCGGCGCTTTCCATTCACCCTTGATGATGCCTGCAAAAGAGAAACTCGAGGAAGCAATAAACAAAACTGAATTCAAAGACGCTCAGATTCCGGTATACGCTAATGTAAGCGCGAAACCGTTAACTAAAGCAGCAGAGATAAAAGAAGCATTGATTCTTCAGTTGACTTCGCCGGTTCGTTGGACTCAGACAATGCTCGCGATGAAAGAAGCAGGGTTGGAAACATACGCCGAAGCAGGTCCCGGCAAAGTTTTGCAAGGATTAGTAAAAAGAACATTATCAGATGTTGAAATTCTGGGCTTCGATAAAGTCGAAGACATAGAAAAATTAGACTCATTTGAATTATTATAGATCAAAATTGAAATCGTAATAGATTTAATTGAAAAAAAAGAAAAGCGAGAAGATATGAAAAGATTTGAAGGACCAACAGCGATAGTAACGGGCGGATGCAGAGGCATCGGTCAGGCTATGGTTGAAAAATTCGCTTCCGAAGGCGCGACCGTTTACGCTATGGACTATGTAAGTCCCGATAACGGATCGGATTATATAGAAAACGAAGCACTTCGTCCGAGTGTGAAATGTATTCAAGCTGATGTTTCATCGGAAGAATCTGTCAACGCAGCCATCAAAACTATTGTCGACGAATCCGGACAGATTGATATTCTCGTAAATAACGCAGGTATCACTCGCGACGGACTCGTAATGAGAATGAGCGAACAACAATGGGATGCCGTATTGAATACGAATCTCAAAGGCGCGTTCTTATGCTCAAAAGCAGTTTGCAGACCGATGATGTCGAAACGCAAGGGCAGAATCATTAACATCGGTTCAATAGTCGGAACTATCGGAAACGCCGGTCAGGCTAATTATTCGGCTTCGAAAGCGGGAATGATCGGAATGACTAAATCTATGGCGAAAGAATTCGGAAGCAGAAACATTCTTGTTAATTTGATCGCCCCGGGTTACGTAATGACAAAAATGACAGACGAATTGAACGAAGATCAGAAAAACGCTTTCTTGGAACATATCCCTTTGAAGCGTGGCGCGACTCCGAACGATATCGCTAACGTAGCTGCATTTCTAGCTTCCGAGGATTCAAGCTATATGACCGGCCAGGTTTTGAGAGTCGACGGCGGTTTGGAAATGTGACAGACAATTACGAATTACGAATTACGGATTCGTGTTTGTTATTCAAATTTCGTAATAGATATTAAATAATAGATGATAGATGATAGATAAATCGTAATTCGTAATTGAATACGTAATTCGAAATTAAATTAAAGCATTTGTTTTATACAACATTAGACGGAGAAATAACATGGCTGACATCAAAGCTAAAGTAACAGAAATCATCGTAAAAAAACTCGGTGTTGAAGAATCACAAGTAACAGAAACAGCAAACTTCACAAAAGATCTTGGCGCTGATTCATTGGACACAGTAGAAATCATCATGGAATTCGAAAAAGAATTTGATGTGACTATCGAAGACGCTGATGCTGAAAAAATTCAGACAGTAGGCGACGTAGTAACATACTTGAACGCAAAATTAGGTTAATATCAGGTTATTTAGAACATTTTAAAAGCAGGATTATATGTCGAAGTATAATTTCCCGAGAGTTGTAATCACCGGTGTCGGTGCCGTAACTCCTATCGGTAATACAGTAGAAGATATGTGGCAGAGCATGATGGACGGCAAAGGCGGCTCAGCTCCGATAACACATTTCGACGCGACTGAATTCGCCTCCAAATTCGCTTGCGAAGTAAAAAACTACGATCCCTTATTGCACTTGAACCGCAAGGAAGTGCAAAGAATGGATTTATTTACTCAGTACGCGATTTCCGCGGCGACTATGGCTGTAGAAGACGCAGACGTTGATTTTACTAAATTGGATACTGAAAGAATTGGTGTTATTTTCGGTTCAGGTATGGGCGGGATGAATACTTTTCACGATCAGCACGAAATTTTGATCAAAAGAGGCGGAAAGCCCGACAGAATATCTCCTTTCTTTATACCTATGCTTATTTCTGATATTGCTCCCGGGCATATCGCTATTCGCTGGGGATTAAAAGGACCTAATTACTCAACGGTTTCAGCTTGCGCTACTTCATCGCACTCAATTGCCGATGCTTTTATGATCATTCAAAGAGGCATGGCCGATATGATGGTTGTAGGCGGAAGTGAAGCAGTTGTCTCCCCACTCGGAGTGGGCGGATTCAATTCAATGAGAGCTTTGTCTACGCGTAATGATGATCCGACTACCGCAAGCAGACCTTTTGACAAAGACCGTGACGGTTTTGTGATTGGTGAAGGCAGCGGTGTTTTGATCATTGAAACGCTTGAGCATGCTCAGAAACGCGGAGCTAAACTTTATGCCGAAGTAGCAGGTATTGGTTTAACAGATGACGCTTTCCATATTACACAGCCTGCACCCGGAGGTGAAGGCGCGGTAAGATCGATGAGATTGTGTATCGAAGATGCCGGATTGAAACCTGAGGACATTGATTATGTTAATGCTCACGGTACTTCAACTCCTTTCAACGATCGAAATGAAACGGCGGCTCTCAAAACAGTATTCGGAGATCATGTCAACAATCTCAGCATAAGCTCGACCAAGTCCATGACAGGTCATTTGCTTGGTGCCGCCGGTGCCGTTGAAGCAATTGCGACATCGCTTGCGATTAAAAACAGCATGGTTCCGCCGACGATTAATTATACAACACCGGATCCGGATTGTGACCTCAACGTCACTCCGAACAAACCGGTCGCGAAAAAGATCAAAGCGGCAGTAAGCAATACATTCGGTTTTGGCGGACATAACGCTTCGATCTGTTTCAAAGCATTCGAAGATTAATAATTATGTATTAATTGATTAATAATTAGATATTAATTAGGAATCGCGCGGTGATTGAAAAAATACAACAGATTTATAACGGTCTGTTAAGATTCAAACCGATAAAGAAGCATCTGAAGTATATAGCCGATCAGAGGGGAATCTTTCCTTCTGTCGGCTTTTTGACTGATGATATTAAGTCTGATCTCGAAAAAGTTCTCGGGGTGAAAATTCATCACAGAGAGTATTTCGAGCAGGCTCTTATACACCGATCATACTTGCAGGTGATACCCGAAAAGGAGTGCCTTTCCAACGAACGATTGGAATTCCTCGGCGATTCCGTGCTTGGAATGCTCGTAGCCGAATATCTCTTCTCTCTTCATACTCACGTCCTCGAAGGCGAACTCACTAAAATGCGTTCGTGGCTGGTGAACACCAAATCTCTGGCGATTTGTTCGGAGAAACTCAATTTGCAAAAATTTATTATGATGAGCTTCAGCGCGAGAAAATCTCTCGAACGCGGGAGCGATCATATTTTAGCCGATCTTTTGGAAGCTATAATCGCTGCTATATATATTGACAGCGGTTTGGATGCCGCGAGAACATTTGTTATCAATTCTCTTTTCCCTATATTGATGAATAAGTCAACGATGACTGATAAGAATTATAAGAGCATTCTTCTGGAAAAAGTGCAGGCCCTCGGAATTGATTCTCCGAAATATCAAGTTCTGTCCGAAGCAGGTCCGGATCACGAAAAAGATTTTAAGGTCGGAGTATACGTTAATGATATTCTCCAAGCCGAAGGAAAAGGAAAAAGCAAGAAGCTGGCTGAACAAGAAGCCGCTGAAAACGCTCTGAATAACTTCGAATTTTCGGGTCTGCCCGACAATATTGCAAATAATCCCAACGATTCTATAACCAATTCTAATGATAAAGAGATATAATATGGAAAAATTAATTTTTGAAAAAAGCTCTGAAGGTCGCAAAGGTTACACTTTGCCCGGTCTTGATGTGCCGGAAGTTAAAATAGCGGAGAGTATTCCCGCTGATTTGTTGAGGGAAAACGAACTCAGATTGCCGGAAGTTAGTGAAAATGAATTGTCGAGACATTTTATTAAATTGTCCAAATTGAATTTTAATATCGAAGAAGGTATGTATCCGCTCGGATCATGTACCATGAAATATAATCCTAAAGTAAATGAAGTCACAGCTTCTATCCCCGGATTCGCGAATTTGCATCCTGAAACAAAACCCGAAAACGCTCAGGGCGCTCTCAGAATGCTGTATGAACTTGGTGAAGCATTCAAGATTATCACAGGTTTACAGGGAGTAACACTTCAGCCCAGTGCAGGCTCAAACGGTGAATTTGCCGGAATAATGATGATACGCGCGTATCATATTGACAGAAAAGATGATAAGAGAACTGTAATTTTAATGCCTGATTCAGCTCACGGAACTAATCCTTCCTCAGCTGCTATAGGCGGTTTCAAAGTCCAAACAGTCGCTTCGAGACCTGACGGTAGAGTCGATGTTGACGACCTGAGATCAAAAGTAGATGAAACCATTGCCGGATTTATGATTACAAATCCTAATACAATTGGTCTGTTTGAAGAAGATATTATGGAAATAGGCGAAATTATTCATGGGTGCGGCGGCTTAATGTATATGGACGGCGCTAATATGAACGCTCTGCTCGGAATCACAACGCCCGGCAAGATGAATTTCGACTGTATTCACATCAATGTACATAAAACATTCTCAACGCCTCACGGCGGCGGTGGCCCCGGAGCTGCTCCTGTTTGTGTGAGCGATAAACTTGTTCCTTATTTGCCTGCTCCGACTGTTGTCAAAAACGGTGACAAATACGACTTTGAATACAAAGAAAAATCAATGGGCAAGATTCACGCTTTCTTCGGAAACTTCTCTGTTCTTCTCAGAACTTATACATACATCAGAATGCTCGGATCCGAAGGCTTGAAAGGCGTCAGCGAGAACGCTATAATAAATGCTAACTATCTCTTAGCTCGCCTCAGAAATGATTTCGTTGTTCCTTATGACGAAAAATGTATGCACGAATGCGTCCTCAGCGGTGATCGTCAAAAAGAAATCGGTGTTAGCACTAAAGATATGGCAAAACGTCTGATGGACTATGGTTTCCATGCTCCGACAGTATATTTCCCATTAATCGTGCATGAAGCAATGCTCATCGAACCGACTGAAACAGAGTCATATGAAAGTCTCAACCAGTTTGCAGATGCGATGATAGATATTGCCAAAGAAGCAGTCGAAACTCCCGAAAAATTGACTAACGCGCCATTGAACGCTCCGGTCAAAAGATTAGACGATGCTCTCGCCGCAAGAAATCTGAATATTTCTTGGTTCAGCAGAAAATAGAGGATTATTGTAAATCTATTTATGATTGACAGTAATCTGAATAAACAACCGCCGGTTTAGCCGGCGGTCGTTATTTTAGTCAAAATCTTTTTTTATTCTCTTCAGCAAATTGCTTATATTGTGTGTTGTAATAAAGTGTACAATCTCGTTTGAACAGATGATTGATCAAAAACAAAAAGAAAATCAGGCAGAAGATTTTGAGGCAGTAAGAAAAGTACTGGCGGGGGATACGAGTGCATTTACTGTCCTACAAGAAAAATACACGGGCATTATTTCTTCATTGATACGTCGTATGGTTCGTAATTCAGAAGATGTTGCCGATCTGACTCAGGACACTTTTATCAAAGCATTTCGCGCCCTGAATACTTTCCAATTCGGATATTCTTTTTCGGCTTGGATATACAGAATAGCTTCAAACAACTGTATCGACTTCCTGCGTAAAAAAAGATTTACAACAGTATCGCTAAATCGTACAGTCGCAAACAGCGATGATGAATATGTAATTGAAATCGAAGATTCGACATATCGTCCTGATTTGGATGTTCTTTCCGATGAAAGAAAAGCCTATCTGAGAGAAGCAATTGATAATCTAC
>JAQIDA010000200.1 GCA_027858275.1 Candidatus Kapaibacterium sp.
ATTCCCAGCAATGCGGTGGTCAGGGGATAGGTAATCTGGTCTTCAATGTCTTGGGGAGAACGTCCGGACCATTCGGTAAAGACTATCTGCTGATTTTCCCCGATGTCCGGGATAGCGTCTACCGGAACAGGGTCTCGCGGTATAATATCCGAATCCCAAGAAAAGGGAGCCGTTGATATACCCCATACGATGAAAACAAGAAGCATCAGGATAGTTACAATTTTGTTTTCTAAGAAAAATCTTATTATTTTATTAAGCATTATTACCTCATGTTGCCAATGGCTCGAGAAAAAAGTTTTTGTCGACTGAGTGAGCTAAAGAAAAGAACCACCCCCCAACCCCCTCCTTCGCAGGCGGGGGAGCAAGAGAAGAATTTGCAAGTCATCCGATGACGAAGAAGTCATCGGATGACACGGCTATATATAAATCGGTCTTTTTCATCCGATGACTTTTGTCAAAATTAAAAAGACATAGGAGGTATTTCAAAATATAATTTTACTGACCGGCTCGTAAATTATTATAATTTCATGCCTTCAAACCTGAAAATTTCTTTGTTCTGACTGTCGTCCCAAAAACTATAATAAAATGTATGATTGTTCATTTCAAAACCGCCAAAATGATGATCGCCGGTCTGATGGTCATCATCCATGTGATGTCCCCAATCGTTCATATCATCGTCATCGTCCATGTGGTGCATTCCGCTCTTACTGTGACCGTAATGATTATCGAAGTCATCTCCCGTCAGGCAGACCATTATACTGTCCCTATTGTCATACAAGTCAAAGGTAATCATTGTATCTAACAATTCGCAATGAAAACTGATCTCTATGGAAGAATTTGTGATTTTAGCGATATTGGCAGTTGCGGAAACATCATCTCCGGAGGAGCTTGTTTTTATCATTGTGCCGCTGTAGTTTCCGACGATATTTTCTGTTAAATCAACATTGTCAGCAGGAGTTATTTGTTCCATGCAAGATGTAGTAATTAGCATTAATGTTACAATTAATGCAGCGATTGATATTTTCATATAATTCATGTTGTTTTGTCCTTTTGTTTATTGTTTGAAATATTAGGAATTTGGAATAGTAACTGTAAACGCTGTTGTCCTCGAATATTAACAAATATTTATATGGAATTTGTAAGTTCGGCAGAAGTCATCAGATGACAGGCTATAACAAACCGGTCTTTTTCATCCGATGACTTTTAGAAATTCCGCACTTACTTATTTCGTCTTGCCTTCAGGCACTTTGCAGCAAGTCGGCAATTTATCATAAGCTTTTTTATCGGCTTGAACACTGTCTGCTACATAGCCTGCCTTTGAAATAGCGAGTCTGATTTTATCCGGATTTGTAATGTCGGTTTTGTATTTGACGGTTGTGATCTTTGTTTCCTTAACATCCACATTCGATTTTACAACTCCGTCGACAGCTTTCAATGCTTTTTCGATGGTTGCTTTGCACATTCCGCACTGCACGGAAGGGGTTTTGATTTTGATTGTCTCAACTTTTTCAGCGGCATAGAGTGCACCTGAGATAAAGATGGTTACAAAGAGTAATAAAGCGATTTTTTTTGTGTTATTTAATAACATTTTAATTTCTCCAATTAGAATTAATAATAATTCATTATCAATATACATAATAAGTACATGATAAAAAAACATAATAGTCGTGTTTCTTGCTTGAACGATCTAAAATTGGAGAGTTTTATTCTCGAATTGACGAGATATACCGGAGATATGTTGAGCTATAGGGTGGCGGAATGCCGCTGTACTGCGACAAAACTATATCGGCATTGTCAGGAGCGGATTCAACAGATTCAAGGATCGGACTTTCAATGCTTATAAATGAATATGTGACCGGAATGCTGATATTTGAAATTGTTTCAATATCATATTGAGACTGAATCAATTTCGAAAATTCATCACAGCATCTGTCTTTTTTGATTTCAGGTTTTGGCTGAGGAGGATTGTGTTTCGAGCAGCAATCACTTTCAACAATTTCCGTTTCGCAACAAAGTGCGGTTTCTGTGGCTGCACACTTGGGGCAGGGATCATCCGCATCCGCGTTAGCTTGCAAGAAATTGACGGATACATCGGTTCTGCCGGCGGCTTTGCAAGTATGAATTGACAAATTTATCCCTATAGTCGAAACGAGCAGGCTCGCCGATAATAAAAAAGAGATTATTATTTTTGTCAATTTGCGCATATTTGTTATTTCTTTTCAAAGTTACTTGCTGATTTCAAAAAACGGGTAATGGTTGATAATATTGTAATTAGGGAAGAGTACAGTTGAAATTGAATTGTGAGTTCTCAATATTAACTATTGAAATTGGGGATAGGAATGGTGAATTATATAATTCCCCCCAAAAGATAGGAATCACTATTGACAAAGAAATCAAAATGTATTTATCAATCGCTATTGGCATTCGACTCAAGAAGTAAGCGATCTGAAAAACGGCGATCTAAAACTCACAATGACTGCTCCGATGAGCCCTGACCTGATTGCTTGGGTTCTGAGTTGGGGAGAAGGCATTAAATCGGCAAAACCCGCTGAGCTAAAACATAAATTGATTGAAAAACATAAGGCGGCTTTGAGGAATTTGAAATTATGAAAGTCGGCACAATTCCATAAATAAATACAACGAATATTCTCACTCAAGAATGCCGACAAACTGCTTTGATATATGTTTGTTATGATGTTTTACGATCTTATAATAGTCGGTGCTGCACAAGTTGTTAGCAAAGTTAATCATTCTTTCAGCCCGTAAGATTTTATATGCATTGTATTTAGGAAACTCGAAAACTTGAATTATAGAATTATATTATTGCAAGTCGCGCACAATTCGGAGTCCGCAATTCGAATAATCACTATCAGGAAAAGAACGATTAGCAGAGCGAGCGTATACTTCTCCGTTTGATACTGATCCGCCGCGAATGACATGTCTTGTACCGTTTTCCGGTCCGGAGGGATCAACGACCGAATCACTTGTGTAATAATCCGCCGCATAGAAATCATTGCACCACTCCCAAACATTTCCGTGAGTATCATGCAGACCAAAGGCATTCGCCTTTTTTTCGCCGACCGGGAACAGCTTGTATCCGGAATTCGAGTTGTAATAGCCCATGTTTTCGAGAATGCCGTCACCGGAATAATCTCCTGTGCTGCCTGCTCGGCAGGCGTATTCCCACTCCGCTTCAGTCGGCAACCTGAATCCGTTTGCATGGGGATCGAGGATATAAGAAGTTTCCGCGGCGATATAACAACTGTCATATTCTGAAATCACGGACATTGCATTGCACATCTCCGCGGCATCATTCCATGACAGACCATGAATCGGATGATTGTCACTGATATAATTATCCGGTTTGTTGCCGTGAAGCGATTTCCAAAATACTTGAGTGAGTTCAAATTGTGACATAAAAAAATCATTAGTAATTTCAACCGAATGAACGGGTACTTCATCCGTAAACCCGTAATCTGAACCCATTTGAAACTGCCCTGCCGGAATAAGAATCATTTCCAAATCAGGAAGTTTGTTGACAATAATTTCAAAAGTATCACATTTAATGCCGTTAACAACAACGGTCAACGTTCCGCTGACAGTATGCAAAGGCATTGTAAAAATTATTCTTGAGCCGGACCAAGCAATACAATCAGCAGCCGGAACTATGATCGAACTGTCAGCCTCGGCAGTGATTAACACATAAGAGCTGTCAGAAGACAAACCCAAATTATTGCCGTGAACAGTTAGTTCTCCGCCCCAATAAATTTGTTCAGGGACGGTATGAGAAACTACAGGCAAAGTCGATTCGATCGTACTGTCATCAGAACATGACGATATGCCGACAAGCAAAAAAACAATCAACACAAAAGCTTTCTTCAAGCTGATAAACTCTAAATTGTCGTATGAATATTTCTCTAACATCAGTCCCTAAATTAAAATATCAATAAATCCATCACCGCAAATTTACTAAAATTTGGGCGATAGTCGGAATAAAAATATTAGTTTGTAATCCGGTTAGCAATTTTCTTTTATCTTTTCAACAAATTAACTATATTGTTAAATAGTTACTATTCGTTATTATTTAACATATTTATGAGACATGATATGAGAGTACTAAAAGTTTTATTTTTTCTTGTACTGTTTTCGATGCAGTTCCAAACAGCAGAGGCTCAAACCCAAAAAGAACACTTGATAGCATGGTGGAATTTCGATGACAGCACAGCAACTGATTTCAGCGGCAACGGCTACCACGGCACGATGATGAATAATCCGAAACCGGTTGAGGGAATAAAAGGAATTGGGACGGCTTTGAGGTTTGAAGGCAAAAATGATTTTATTCCCAATGGAGGCGATCCTGCAAAAATAGGGGATCATATACTTATTCCTACTATTGATTTAAAAAACATTCCGGGATTTACTACTTGTATGTGGGTTAAACAAGACTATCTTACCGCATATTATGGTGAGGGATATTTATGGTTTGGGAATCACAATGTTGGTTGGTTTGGGATAATGAACCATGTTGATCAATCCAGTTCGAGTACAAAACTATACATAAATTACGCAGTAGGAGCGAATACAGAAAACATAGCTCCTTTAGCTTACGAATACGATCCCGCAAAAAATAATGATGTGTGGATGTTCCTTTGCTTTACTTACCATCAAGGGAAAATCAAAGGCTACTTCAACGGCAAATATTTTGGGGCAATAAATCAAGAAGTTAATATATCTCAAGCTGAGGCGGCGATTGCAAGACATTGGTGGTCGGGCAGAAGCTCCGCCAGATTCACCGGAGAAATTGATGATGTAAGAATTTACAATATATACCTTGAGGATGATCAGATTGACAGTATCTATAAGGAATATGACACTTTCTTGAAGATTCAAGGCTCTGATTTTTGCGAAGGAGAATCTACTGAACTAGTCGCTACAGAGGGCTTTGACAGTTATAAATGGTCAACCGGAGAAACAACGAGAATAATCACCGTTGATGCAGAAGGAACATACACTGTTACCGGAAAAAAGGGTAGTGTAGAACTCTCAGACAGTTTTGAAGTTCATATACTTCCGGCTCCGGAGCCGATTATTCAAGGCAAGCATGTTTTTGATAATGATGATGAGTTCTACATAAGCGTTAAGCAAAATTTCAGTCTATATAAATGGGACACAGGTGAGGAAACCAAATTTCTGCACATAACTAAGCCGGGAACCTATGGTGTTACGGTTACAGATGAAAACGGTTGTGTCGGCTACGAAGAATTTGTGATTATTGCCTTGCTTGAAATTGACGGTGCTGATTTTTGTGAAGGTGATACTGTTGAATTATTAGCTACATCAGGCTATGACCGTTATGTATGGTCAACTGGAGATACAACAGAATCAATTTATGTCAATACGGGCGGGAAGTATTTTGTCTCCGCGAAATTTTTAGGAGAGGAATATTCAAATAGTTTCGATGTTACAATGTTTCCTCTTCCGACTCCAATCATTGAGGGTGATTTAATTCTCCTTGAAACCGAAGAAGGCGATATATATGTTCAACAAGACTTCATTTCATATCTATGGGATTCGGGAGAAGATACTAAGTCGATTCATATAACAAAACCCGGTTATTACGGTGTGACTGTTACTGATGAAAACGGCTGTACAGGCTATGCAAAAATTGAAATTAAAAGTACTTGTAATGATGTGTATGCCTACGCTGATTTTAAAACATCTGAGCATCTTGACTTTGTCGGTAAAGCTCAGAAACGCGACTCCGTTATTCATTTGACACGATCGATGTTGAAGGAATCCGGCGGTATATGGATTGACGATAAAGTTAACGTTGCTGACGGTTTCACTGCTTCATTTGCCTTCAGACTGATTGACGGCCATGACGCAAGTATCCCGGAAGCCTCTCCCGAAGGAGCCGACGGAATTGCGTTTGTGATACAAAACAGCGAAAAGAATGCTCTCGGCAGAATTGCTTCGGCTATGGGATACGCAGGGATCAAAAATTCAATCGCAATTGAATACGACACATTTTGTAATGATGATTTGCAAATAACAAGCAACAATGATCCTAACGGCAGTCATGTAGCGATTCAATCTGCCGGTTTTGATATGAATACTCAAGTTCACGGCGAGGATGTCACTTTGGCTATGGCTGATGATATCCCCGAGTTTGTCGCGGACGCCCGAAAATATTATTCGAAAATTGAATACGATCCTACAGAAAGTAGAATTAAAGTATATATTGATACTGTACCTGAACTCATCACCCCGGTTATTGTTAAAGAGGATTTTAATTTGAGTGAACTCCTTGATTTGGAATTCGGCAAACAGGCTTGGATTGGGCTTACAGCCGCCACCGGAGACGGTCGACAGATTCACGAACTTGTTGATCTGTATATTTGCCTCTACGGTCCGACTGTAGGAGTTGATGAAAATATACAGTACTCAAATAATAACGATATTCATTGGAATCCAAATCCTGCAGCTGAAGCGGCTTCTTTAGCATTCAATATGAAATATGCCGCTGAGGTTGAGTTATCAATTTTCGATATATCCGGACAAAAGCTAACTACAATTATTTCTGAATTCAGAGAACCCGGACAGTATCGACAGCTTTTTGATATGAGCGGATTGACGCCGGGTGTTTATATAAGTATTCTGAAAATCGGTTCGGAGAGAATAGTAAATAAGATTATTAAAACTTATTGACCTAACTAAATCCGATTTCAGGTTTATACCAAATTGTCCCCCAATTTCATTAAATTGCGGGGACAATTTTTTTATACAATCGGAATAAGCGCGGAATGGAGCAAACTCAGAAGAGCAGGAAACAAAATCCATGGAAGTTTATTCCTACGCAATATGTCGCCGAAGGCTTGCCCTATATTCTTGTTAACAGCACAGCTGTTGTGATGTTTAAACAACTCGGAATGTCAAATTCGGATATTGGAATGATAACGAGTTTGATTACTATCCCCTGGATGATCAAAATGTTTTGGAGTCCATGGATCGATTCTGTGAGTACAAAGCGGAATTGGGTTGTCAAAATGCAGTTGTTGCTCACCGCCTGTTTCGCAATTCTGGCGTTCACACTGCAATTACCGGGATATATAACTTCATCAATTATTATTCTTTCCCTTGTCGCATTTTTGTCTGCAACACACGATATTGTAACTGACGGGTTCTATCTTCATGCGCTTGATACAAAGCAGCAAGCCTTTTTCTCCGGAATCAGAAGTACATTTTGGCGGCTGGCATTGATACTCGGTGGCGGACTTTTAGTGACTATGGCGGATGTGATCGGAGATTGGACCGGTGATATTAATAACGGCTGGTCGGCGGCTTTCGCTGTTTCAGGATTTGTTTTCCTCGTATTTTGGATGTGGCACAAAAGAATTTTACCTCATCCGGAAACTGATGTTCCGGTTAAAAATTCCGACACAAACGGCAAAGACTCAGTTCCGTTTCTTGAAGCTGTTACAAGCTATTTTAAGCAACCGAAAATCACCCTAATCATTCTCTTTATTCTCTTTTATAGACTCGGGGAAGGCATGCTTGTCAAAATGGCACAGCCGTTTTTGATGGATCCTGCCGCTGCCGGCGGAATGAATATCAGAGTTAAAGAAATCGGTATCATGTACGGGACAATCGGAGCTGTAGCCTTAGTTGTCGGAGGAATTCTCGGCGGTGTTCTAATTAAAAAGTACGGTCTGAAAAAATTAATTTTCCCGATGGCACTTGCCATGAATTTACCAAATATACTCTACGTTTTATTGGCAGCTTTCCCCACAGAAGCGGCCTTCGTTATTGAAATTGCGGGTAATAATTTCCATCCCTATATCCAATCTGTAATTCTGTTGGAGCAGTTCGGTTACGGACTTGGATTCACCGCGTTTATGGTTTACTTGCTCTACGTATCAAAAGGGAAATATCGAACATCTCATTATGCGATTTCCACCGGAATAATGGCTTTCGGGATGATGCTCCCGGGTATTGTAAGCGGTTTCCTTCAGGAAATTGTCGGTTATTATTGGCTGTTTGTCTTCACGGTTCTCTGCGCGGTTCCGGGGATTGCGATTATCTTCTTTTTGCCCTATGATGAGGAAACATCTTAAAATCAATCCATATTTAACAATTATAAAAAGACCCATATTACCTCGAATCAGCGATAATACCGCATAATACTTTGCCCGAAGCTCCAGTCACAGACTGTACATTGCCGTGAAGCCCTAATAATCTTCTGTACGCCAAATACGCAAAGCAGAGAGCCTCTTTCGTGTCGCCTTCAATACCGTATTCATCAGAAGTTACAATCTTTGAATCCGGGAGTTTCTCGTTCAACAGTTCCTTCAGAAACAGATTGCGGATTCCTCCGCCGGATGCGATAATAGTCGCTTTTTCGGATGCGAATATCTTGATATTCTCTGCTATCGTCAATGCTGTATATTCTGTCAAAGTGCGGACTATATCTTCCGGCAGATAACGGTTGTCCAGCATAAATTGACGAATTAAATCCGGATTGAACAATTCCCGCCCGGTTGATTTTGGCGGCTTGGATTTGATATAGGGGAGACTCATTAACTCTTCAAGCATATCAGGAATCAGGAAGCCCGATCTTGCTATTTTGCCGTCTCGGTCATATTCTCGACCGTAAGCGCGTCTCATCGCGTAGTCAATTAATGTGTTTCCCGGACCGGTATCAAAAGCGCTTATCTCCTCTTCTGAGCAGCCGGCAGGCATTATCGTAATATTGGATATTCCGCCGATATTCAAAGTAATTATATCTTCGTCGGCACACGACAGGAAATTATAATCAAAAATTGGTACAAGGGGAGCCCCCTGACCTCCGAGCGCTATGTCTGCCGATCGAAAATCAGCGACAACTTTAGTTCCCGACAAAGCTGACAAAACTGATGCCGAAGCAATTTGCAAAGTCGAAGCTGTTGACATATTTCTGAGTCTGTCCGCTGTGGGATCGTGCCAAATAGTTTGTCCGTGCATGCCGACAGCAACAATGTCCGCTATATCCGTTCCCGACTCTGAACATAATTTTCTGATTGAGCTGTCAAATAACTTCGGCAGCGCAAAATTCAGCATAGATATATCCGAGATATGAACCTTATCCGGAGATACAATCAATGAGGAAATTTTATCTTTAATCTCAAACGGCATTTCATCGGTCAGGGATGAAATGATTTCCATCTGATGTTTACCCTTCGAGTCTACAGAGAATTTCGCCAAAGCACAATCAATCCCGTCTAAAGAAGTGCCGGTCATTAGCCCGCATATCAGCATAGAATTTGAATCATTCATTTATTTATCTCTGATTTATGATGTTTAGTTTCATACCGTTCGGGATTGAATATTCCTGCGTCCTGTATCCAATCAAGAATTATTATCAATAAACTCTATCAATCTTTTCGATCGATTCTTCCACGAATATTTCTCAGCCGCGGATACTGATTGCAAACACATATTAACATAATTATCTCTGTCGGCAAAAAGATTGATGATTGTCTGAGTCAGTGACTCGGCATTTTCTGATTGATAGAAAACAGAGTCTTGGTTCTCAATACCGACATCTCTCAATGTGTGAAGGTCTGAAGCTACAACCGGTATTCCGACAGCAAAATAGTCAAATACTTTGGTTGGAGAGATAATCGCGGCAGATTCAAAACTATTTTTATAAGCAGCGATTCCGACTGAAGCATTATTGCGCATATAATCAATCATATCTCTGTGAGGCATCCAGCTTTTCAGCTCAAAATTATTCTCAACTCTGCGTGCTTCAATTTTTGCCGATAATATCTCAATGTCTTTAGGCCGCAATCCAATCCATACAAAACGAATCCCTTCATCAGCACAAGCCGCAGCGGCTTCAATCATTGTATCCGCGTCAATAAGAGAAGTCAACCGTCCTGTATAAACAACCGTTTTTTTATCGAAGTTTTTGCCCGGTTCAAATTCCTCTCCGGAATGCTTTTCCGGCGCCCCTAAGGGCAATACGATAACAGGCTGCCGGAGATAATCTTTTTTAAAAAGCTCTGCCAAAGCATCAGTAATGCATATTATTCCGCTCATCCGATTGAGAAATAATCTCTCATAAATTCTGTAGCCTGACCATCTTTTCAATAGCTTTGGAACGGATTTTTCAGGAAGCCCCTCCAAATTGCAAGCTCCGTGATAACCGTGTGTCTCGAAAAAACATTCAAATCCAAAAACCTTTTTCATAATGAACATATACGGAAGAAAATTTGTGTTTCGAGATATGAGTATGTTTTTTCCGGTTGATCTGTCGGCAATCGCCTTTCGGCAAGCTTTGAAATATAATTTCGCGCTCAGCTTGAATTTTCCGAACAGCTTGCGATTGATCGGTATAACACGATAATTCTCTCTCGGAGTTTTCCCAAATTTGCCGGATAATATCTCGTTTGGGTCTTCTGTGATATCGCCTTCAATAATCAGAATTGTGTCCTGACCCGCTTCAGCCATCGAATATGTCGACATAGTAGAAACAGTTGCCATGGGCGAAGCCGCAAGCCAATTGAATTTATTTACAAAAAAGATTTTCATCGGATTTCCCGTTATCATTTATTATCCGGATTACTCTCCGCCGGCAACCTGCAAGATAAGAAAAATGAACTTGATTTCTAAAAACTAAACGTATTAACAGATCATACAACTCAAAATATCAAGACTTTCGATCAATGAGTATCATGAATAAATTAACCTCGCCTCTGATTCCCAAAATAAATCAAAACCAATACGTCGATATGAAAGTAACAGGAACAACGGAGACAGTACTGCCGAATTCAAAAAAAAGAAAGAATATGGGACAACTTTTTAAGAGAATAAAACAAATTGGAAAAGCTCATCAGAGCGATAGGTCTTCAGGCAGTACTGTAACGGATTATGATGTTCTCGACGAGCAATCTGATGATCGTGAACTTAGCAGACTTATTGACAATGCCGTTGACGATGCAGGGAAAGCAAACCCCGAAATCAACAGTGATCAAAACCTGTCTGATGATTCCCGTTTGAACAATTCTGCTCGAACGCTCGGCGTTTCTCACGATGCTTCCTTTGATGAAATAAAGATTGCATACATAAATCAGATTAAAATCTATCATCCTGATCTGTTTGCAAAAAGCCCCGAAGCTGACGTCTTCGCCGCTGAACAAAAAACTGCGGATGTTAATGCCGCTTATGATTACATAGTCCGAAAAAGAGGTCAATAAATTATGACAGTCCGTGAAAAAATATATAACTCCATACCTGAAATACTGTTAATTATAATCGCGTCTTCAATAATGGGATTTGCTTTCAATTACTTCCGCGATGATCCTGCAAAGGTCATCCGCAAAGCTCCCGCGAAAATATCTGATGTGAAACTGTTTGACCAAACCGCTGAAGCTCTTAATTCTGAGACCGGCAACAGTACAACAGTAAGTTATAAGCAGATTTTGAAAATAATCAATAATCCGAAGTTTCTTCTGATTGACGCTCGCAACCCGGAAAGTTACGCTGAAGGACATATTGGCAATGCAGTTAATATTTATCCCCTTGGCGATGATGAGTACGCTTATATGGAACAAATATTCAGCTTGCCGCGAGATAAAACAATTATCATATATTGCGACGGCGGCAATTGTGATTTGAGTGATGAAGTGTATAATACGATGAAAGAAGCAGATGACTTTGGGGACATCTTCTTGTATAAAGCAGGATGGGAAGAATGGATCGCAAAGCAATCAGACAGATGATAATTCCGCAAAAAACCGGTAAAACGTTCTAAAATATATTCGCAAAACAAACAGGCTTTGACTTTTATGAATCTATCTTTAATTGAACAAAACCTTATTAAACAGATTCGAATTCGCTACGGTATTGTCGGAGATTCCAAGCTGATGCAGGATTCTGTCAGCCGATTGATACAGGCTGCTCCTACAGATTTGAGCGTCCTGATTACCGGTGATACAGGAACCGGCAAAGAAGTGTTTGCCCATGCCGCCCACGGACTCAGCAAGAGAAGTAAACGCCCTTTTATCAGCGTTAATTGCGGAGCTATTCCTGAAACATTATTGGAGTCCGAATTATTCGGTCATGAAAAAGGCGCGTTTACCGGCGCTGTCGACAGACGAGAAGGATTCTTTGAAGCCGCGCATTCCGGAACAATCTTCCTCGATGAAATTGCGGACATGCCGGTTGGTACCCAGGTGAAATTATTGCGTATACTTGAAAACGGAGAATTTTCCCGCCTCGGTTCTTCCTCTGTCAGAAAAGTTGACGTAAGAGTCATTGCCGCTACCAACAGCAACTTAGAACAAGATGTTAATAAGGGCACTTTCCGTCGTGATTTGTTTTTTAGGCTCAATGCCGTTCGTATTAAACTCCCTTCTCTGGCTGAAAGAACAGAAGATATTCCTCAGCTGATAAGTCACTTTGCCGCAAAAGCGTGTGAGAAGCTGTCCTTGGATTACAACGGTATAGCTGAAGAGGCGCTTAATCTGTTAAAAGCACAGCCCTGGCCGGGGAACATACGCGAGTTGAAAAATCTTATTAATACTGCAATCACATTGGAAGGAATTGGATTTATAAGCAGCGAAATGTTGGCACCTTATATCCCTCACGCTTTGCCGCCTCATTCAACATCTAATATATCCGATGATCGGTCTATTATCCCGCATCCGAAGAATAACGAACCTCAAAACTACGAACTTGAGCTAATTTTCAGAAGTTTGCTCGAAGTCAAAAATGATGTGTCAGACATCAAGCATTATCTGCGAACCCTGACAATCGATCTAAAGGATTTCAAAGATGAACTCGTAAGAAAGTCTGCTGCGGAAGAAAATTTCCCAGGCGATGCAATCACGACAATTTCAGAAGATGAATTGAAATTAGAAGATATGGAGAAAAAATTGATTCTTACAGCTCTGCGAAGATTCGACGGCAACAGACGCCTTGCAGCAGGAGAACTCGGCATCAGCGAGCGAACTCTGTATCGCAAATTAACAGAATACGGTATGACTAAGTAACATAGTTGAGTTAATTTGCTCAAATTATAAAATATACTTGCTCAAATCAGTGTCTTTCACAATCAAATCAAGATTGTCTTTTACATGTTTGGCATCGATATTAATTGTCTTTTCGTCAATGTTATCCGGAGCATTGAAGAGGATTTCGTCTAAAAGATTAGTCAAAATTGTATGCAAGCGACGCGCGCCGATATTCGTGATTTCTTCATTCACCTTAGCTGCAATCGAAGCAATTTCTTTGATCGCGCTGTCATCAAAATTCAGAACAATATCTTCCGTTTCCATCAACGCCTTATATTGCTTAATCAAAGCATTTTCCGGCAATGTAAGAATTTTGATAAAATCTTCTTCAGTCAAACTTTTTAATTCGACACGGATTGGGAAGCGTCCCTGCAATTCCGGTATCAAATCAGACGGCTTTGCTACATGGAAAGCGCCGGAAGCGATGAATAAAACATGATCCGTTTTCACCGGACCGTATTTAGTGTTAATCGTAGATCCTTCAACTATCGGAAGCAGATCGCGCTGAACACCTTCGCGAGATACATCCGGGCCGCTTCCGCCGCCTTTGCTGCTGCGAGAAGCCACTTTGTCGATCTCATCGATAAATACTATACCTGAATTCTCAGTGCGCAAAACTGCGTCTTTGACAACGGCGTCCATATCAACAAGCTTTTCCGCTTCCTCTTTTTCAAGAGCAATCAGAGCATCACAAACTTTCATTTTGCGAGTTTTGTTCTTCTTTGGAAGAATATTGCTGAAAATATCCTGCATATTCATTCCCATTTCATCCATACCTACGGGGCCGAGAATCTGCATATTATGAACTTGATCAACTTGTGTGTCGATCTCGATTTCTCTTTCGTCCAACTTACCTTTGCGCAACATTGTTCTGAATTTTTTGCGAGTCTTTGAATTGTCTTCCATATCCTCATCGGTCGCAGTATCGAACGAAGGACCTTTCTGAACCGGAGGAATCAGAATATCCAGAATCCTGTTTTCGGCAGCTTCGCGAGCGGCTATTTTTTTGCTCTCCGTCTGCTCGTCTTTGACTATTGTTACGGCACGTTCCGCCAGATCGCGAATCATTGATTCAACGTCACGGCCGACATATCCGACCTCAGTAAATTTAGTAGCTTCAACTTTGACAAAAGGTGCTCCGGCAAGATTGGCAAGTCTCCGGGCAATTTCCGTTTTGCCGACTCCAGTCGGACCGATCAGAATGATATTATTAGGTATAATCTCGTTGCGCATTTCTCCCTGAACGCACTGGCGGCGCCATCTGTTACGCAAAGAAATAGCTACAGCCTTCTTGGCATCTCCCTGACCAATAATAAATTTATCGAGTTCCGCCACTATCTGTCGCGGAGTCAAAGGTGCTTCATTGTTTTCATTTCTCACAAAATTGATAACTTTATTCATCTGTTTGTTTGTGAGTTTTATTTCTGTATTATCCATTATATTATTTCTCGTTCGATTTAATCAATTTATTAGTGATTTGATTTTCAGTGCTTGACAGTTATGTTTTATTCTTAATCTGACTCCCAGTCCTTTTCAAGGAGGGGTTCCCGAAGGGCGGGGTGGTTCTTCTCTTTTCCGACGTCTCTGTAATTATCAATTACAATTCTTCAACCGTTATCGAAGAATTTGTATATATACATATATCGCCGGCTATTTTAAGCGATTCTTCAACGATTTCTTTTGCGCTCATCTCTGTGTGTTTGAGCAAAGCCCTTGCGGCTGACAAAGCATAAGGTCCGCCGGAACCTATTGTGACGATTGCGTCATCTGTTTCGATCACGTCACCCGTGCCGCTTATCAACAAAGCTTTGTTCGAATCCATTACGATCAGCATAGCTTCCAGCTTGCGCAAATATCTGTCCGTTCGCCAGTCTTTCGCCAACTCAATGGCAGATCGGTAAAGATTGCCGCTGTGAGCTTCTAATTTTTCTTCGAAACGTTCCAAAAGAGTGAATGCGTCAGCAGTAGCACCGGCAAAACCGGTCATAATTGAGTTTTTATACAGCTTTCTGACTTTTCGCGCATTATGTTTCATTACCGTATTTCCGAACGAAACCTGTCCGTCTGCTCCGAGAGCGGCTTTGCCGTCACGAATCACACCGATTACAGTTGTAGAACGAACTTCAGGATACAATTTATTTTTTCCCATCACAAATCCCGATTATTATTTTTGATAATTAAGTTTGTAGAGATGTATAGACACAAGATAATTAAAATTCACAGAGATGTGTAGATATACAGCCTCTTAAAGAAAACAATCACCCGTCAATTTTAATAATCGCGTTTGAAAGGCACAAACCAAACTTCGCCGATGCTTATGTCGATAGTAAGTCTGCCGAACATCTCACGAGGCAAACCGTTGATGTTTTCTCCTCTTGAACCTATGGTTATCGCCGCGTCAATCATAGCATGGTCTTTCACCGGCAGTTCAAAACCGAGAGACATATAATATTCGTTTATAGGAGTGCCTGCGTAGCTATAATATAATTCACGATAGCCGCCGCCGAGATTATAACATACTTTATCAAGATATGATGCTGACAGTCTTCTGTTGCCGAGTCTTGAAATGCTGAAGCTGTATCTTTTCATGTCTCTGAGTTCAACATTGTCGTTAGTTCTGAATAGAAAATCCGTAAAATCATGAACGGCATAATCAACCCCGAACAAAAACTTTCCTAATTTATAAGAAGCGCCAAAACCAAATGATGAAGGCAAAGTTAAAGCATTTGTATCAGAAATAGTCGAATCCGGAGCAAGCAATGTTAAAAAATGATGATCCGTTGTGACATCGCTATTGGCATGTTGTTCCATATACGCGCCGAGCGATAAGTGGTCGATTCCCGTATAAATCAATCCGGCTTTCCAGCCGAAATCACGAAAATGATCTTTGCGCTGAGAGAGGCTTTCCACAGTTGAAGCACCGTCGATCAGCGTATTAACCGATGAAGAAATCATCCCAAAAGTAGTCATTGCCTGAGCACCAAAGGAAAGATCGTCAATGATATTTACCGAGCCGCCGAGGTATGCCGTTGACAATCCTCCGGCACCTTGATAAATATGCTGACCTTTAACGTTAACCTCATTGTCCGTAAAATCAAAATTTGAAGCAATCATATAACGAATGCTGCTGTAGGAATATATCCCGATACTCGCGCTTATTCCGAGAGAAGAATCAATAGCAAACAAAGCACTGAGTCCGTCCAAGCCGCCCGTGTTTTGTGCCACATTATCATCGTTAACCGTTGTTAAATACTGATTAAATCGGTATCCAACCTGTAATCTGGTTTTATATACTCTCGACCACAAAGCAGGATTAGTAGTATTGATACCGTGATCCTTCAATATGGCGATAGATGTTCCTCCGAGACCGTCATACAAGGCTGAAGAGCTCGGGAAAATATCTCCGAGACCAATTGTAGAATAATTTGACCCGCCTTGAGAAAACGCGGTGTAACCGGTGCTTAGGCTTATCAATACTATAAGAATTTTCAAGAATGTTTTTTGCATTATTTTCGCGATTATTTGTTGATTTCAGGTCTTGTTGTATAAATAATATGGAGTTTCGGACGCTTTTCAGGATCAGGATCAGACTGACCGTAGAAGGTTGTTCTGTCAATTTGAAGTGCGTCCCCGAATGATTCGGGTATTACATGCAGATAATGACTGCTGCTGTCCGAACCCGGATTCCTAAGAATACGTTCAACATCTGACGCAATAGAAGAGAATCTGTAAATCCATTTTTCTTCCGCATCCAATCGTCCGTAATGACTTATGTATGATTGCTCCTCGTCAATGTCGTATGCTTGATATCTCAACAACATCGTCGAATCAGGACCGTAGTTTCCGTAAAAAGTATTTTCTTTGTCAACACTCAATTCCAAGAAAGCGGAGTTTATTGATGCCGTCGCCGGAATTTCTGAGAAATCAAAGAATATATCAGCATAATTCATGACCATAGGCTGAACAGTAATCCTGTTTTCGGGAGCAGGGGGGGCGTCAACAAAAGTCGCGTCTAATCCCGGAACAACAAATATTGTATCTAAATATTCTACTCCTACAGTGTCGTATCTCCTTACAACAAATTCGATTTTAGTATGATCGACTGTATCTATTCTTTTTCCCCACTCATCTACTGTTACTCCGACAGAGTCCGTTCTGAATTGGCGAATTCCGAAATTTCCGTCAGGAATAAGAGCTATTCCCCAGTCCGCAAATTCTTCAAGTTCTTCCGCAGCACGAATTTCCCGAAGAGAATCGGAAAGCGCAAGATAGGTCGAATCTGTTAGGAGCTCAACAAACGCAGAATCCCACTGCAATTGCAGTTCATGCCACTTTAACAAAGCGTCATAATCAAAGTCTATACTGACAGACTCCATATCAACACTGTCCTTATAGGCAATATTGCCTGCCCATGAGCATAATTCTTTGCCGTAATTGACAATAGGAGAAGACAGCAGATTGCCGCCGGGGAAGAAGTCTTCCCACTCGAATTCTTGCCAATTGGCATTGATTTGATAAGCGCGGAAACTAACCGTCGAAAGAGAATCACCATAGCTGTATCGCTGAGGATACATAAGTAATTTCGCTGAAACAATATCTTCTTTATTGATTGTTTCTATACCTTCGGGGAAATAGAATCTTGAAACATAGACGGCTTTGGTGTCGCCTTCGGGACCGCTGTAATTGCCGAGCAAAATTGAACCGATGTTCCAATTGCTTACATGAGTTTTTCCTGCAACTGTACTCGAAACCAAATTGTAGTCGCTCGTGTGGATTGAGGTGACAGAAATTGTGTCAGACAGGAGACTGTATCCCAGTTCAACCGGCTGCTCGTTGCAAGCGTTGAACGAAACGCCGAAAACTATTCCGGCGAGTATTGATAAGATCAGTTTTTTTCGATTTATTTTCTTTTGTAAATTCATGACGAAAAACACGCCGCAAGGGTAAAATTATTGTTAGTCTTTCATCACTGCGCGATATATTTTGTCATATTCTTCAGCAGATTCTTTCCAAGTATAGTCTGCAACCATATTTTTCGCGGCAAAAGCTTCCATGTCTTCAGTGTTACGATATAGAACCAGAGCTTTATTTACAGCATTTACAAACGCTTTGGAAGTATGTTCTTTTATGAATATTCCGTTGCCTTCTTTAGTTTCGGGATCATATTCCTGAACTATATCCGTCAGCCCCCCCGTTTCGCTGACCACCGGAATCGCGCCGTATGCCAGAGTGTACATGGCATTTAAGCCGCAAGGTTCTTCTTTGGACGGAATCAAGAATATATCTGAGCCTGCCTGAATTTGGTGTGCTAACTGATCGTTGAAGCCAAACTTAACCCCAAATTTATCGGGATACTTTTCGGAAATCGCCTGCAATTTATCTTTATATTCTTTGCCGCCGTCTCCCAGCATAACAAATTTAATGTCGTCTTCAAGGAATTTTTCAATTGATTCCAACAACAAAGGAATACCCTTTTGTTCATCAAGACGAGAAATCATGCCGATAACGGGTTTTTCATCCACTGAATCCATATCATAAGCTTCGAGTAGATTTTCTTTGTTGAAATATTTGAAATCTTCGAAATTTTTATTGAATTTTTTTCTGATATTCGGATCAGTTTTCGGCAACCAACCCCAACCGTCAATACCATTCAAAATACCTATGAATTTTTCGCCTTTTTTCTTGAAATGAGTACACATTCCGTCTGTCAAACTCTTGTCAGTTCTGAGATCTTCAGCATAAGTCGGGCTGACAGTAGTCACATAGTCAGCATATAACAGACCGCCCTTAGTAAAGTTGATCTTTTTCTTATATACAAATGACTTCTTAGCTTCTTCAGGCAATCCTGTTTTCGCCCATGTTGACATGGGGAACACACCCAAACCGTTCAAGTTGTGAACAGTGAAAACGAACTTAGTCTTCTTGAATTTTGTAGGGAACATTGTTTTGGCATAAGCTGCTAACAAAGCGCCTGACCAATCATTGCAATGAATGATATCCGGGAACCAACCCAAAATGAGGCAAGTTTCAATTATTGATTTGTTGAAGAATATAAAACGCTCATCGTTATCAGGATACAATTCACCGGATTCCGGATCAGTGTATATACCTTTTTTCACGTTGAAATAATCTTCATTCGTTGTGATATATGCCTGAACCTTCGTTCTGGGATTCGAAATTGAAGACGATTTGACTGTAGCAAGCTCTGTTCTGCTGCCTACAGTAAGAGGAATGTCTTTTAAACGATTAATTTCATGAATTCGGTTTTTGCGTTCTGAGACACAACCGTATTTAGGTATCATAACTCTGATGTCATGACCAATATCTCTGATTGCGAGCGGGAATGAGTATGAAACATCGGCAATGCCTCCGGTTTTAACCAAAGGAAGTACTTCACCTGTAACGTATAATATGCTTAGGGGCTTTGTCATTATGTTATGTTCGCAATATTTTTTACAAAAACATTCTTAAAGTACAAAAATACGGAAATTTAAGAGAATATTAAAATTTCATTTCGATTCATGCTCTGAACCTGTCTGAATTGTAGTTAATAAGGGACTTAAAAATTACATGTATATTTATACATCTGATAAAATAAATCACTATTGTCCTTTGTCGGAATCAAATAATTTCGTTTATTTGCGGCTTAATTGATTGCCGAGTGACAATTTCTAAAACTAAAATTGGGATATTTACCCGATGCTCCAAAAATACTTCAGTTCTGATTTGACAAATGAATCCGGTCGCATAACAGCCTTCGATCTGATGCGACTGATTGCTATATTGATGATGATTCAAGGGCATACAATTTACGCTCTCGGTGATCCCGCTGAATTTGATATTAGCACTTTCCCCTGGAATATTTGGCATTCGCTGCGCGGATTGACCGCTCCGGTGTTCCTTGTTATTTCCGGAATTGTAAGCGTGTTTGCCAACAGACGAGATGAATCGGGCAGAATTCCGAAGCAAATTATATACAAGAGATTGCGTGTTGCCGGATTAATCATGTTCATCGGCTATTGGATGATGTTCCCTGCAAGCACATTAATCGATATGTTTTTTATCGAACAAAGTATTATTGACAGATTCTTACAAGTGAAAATCTTGAGAGTGATTGCAATAACCCTCTTTGCTCTTACCGGTCTGTTTGCTCTTACACGTTCCTATAAATCAATGGGGATTACATCACTGATAATCGGCATTGCTATTATTGCAGTATCTCCTTGGGCAATGAAATACGATTGGTTTGCAGTTTTGCCGGAAGGCATCGCCGCATTCCTTTCCGAAAAACACGGATCAGAATTTACGATATTTCCCTATAGTGCCTATATGTTCATCGGCGCGGCAATCGGCAGTTTTTTGAGACATCTGAAAACGGAACGAATCACAGAATTTATCAAAATCTTCGCTCTGCCATTTGGATCGGTATTGATTTTCAGTGCGTGGCTCGTTGAGAGTCATTATTACATTATCGGAGAGTCATTGTTAAAAACCGGCGGCGTCTTGATCGAAATGTGGATTGTCTGTTTTATTTACGATCATACAAAAGGACTCAGCAAGTATTACTCATTGTTTGGCCGATACTCCTTGTTCCTGTACGTTCTGCATTTGCAATTCCTCTATGGTTCTTGGTTATGGGAAACCCCTTCAATCGCATTCGGCAGCACATTGCCCATGCTCATAACAATCGGAGCAGCGATTTTGAACATCATACTGTGCCTCTCAATAGCATACGGCGCGGATAAGTATGTAATGAACAATCCAAAGTTCAAACTACGGATGAAGTATGCTTTTGCCGGGATTGTCATATTTTCACTGATGTTCTAAGTTTAGCTACAAAGTATGATCCCGGATTCTTATAACAAATTACTTCTTAGGCAAAAACTAGTCCCCTTTCGAATCTTTTTTTCGTATTTTCCGTTTATTGTATAAAGGGCTTATGCATCAATTAATAATAGAACGATTATGAAATACAAAAAGAAAATATCGATATTGTTTATAATCATCGCAACTCTTTCGCTGAGCAGCTTGGCGATTGCGCTTGATAATAAAACAAAGTCTGACAGTACAGCCGACAAAAAAACAGCAAGAAAAATCGCAGCTAAAAAACTCCGCTACGTCGAAAATGAAGCCTATGGTTTCGGCGAAACTTTGGAATACAAAGTCGGATATAAGTTCATAACCGCCGGAACAGGCTATTTCAAAATTCTGCCCGAACCAAAATATGTCAACGGACGCCCTTGCTATGATATTCGATTCGAAGTCAAATCATTTAAAGGTTTGGAATTTTTATACAAAGTGCGCGATCGCTATCGTACTGTTATTGACGCAAAGGGAATTTTCCCCTATCGTTTCGAACAGCATATACGTGAAGGAAATTACAAGCGGGATTCCAAAGCAACCTTTGATCAGATCAACCATCAGGCGATCATAAAAAAGAAGGACAAAAGAACAGGCAAAACCAAAGTAAAGAAATACGATGTACCCGAATATGTGCATGATATTGTTTCGGCATTCTATTATGTCAGAACCTTGGACCTCGGCTCAATGAAAAAAGGCTCGATCATTAATGTTGAGAATTTTTTAAAGGACACGACATATTCTCTCGGAGTAAAAATCCACGGCAAGCAGACTATAGAAGTCGAAGCCGGCACTTTCAAATGTATCGTCATCGAGCCTCTGGTCAAAGAAGGCGGGCTGTTCAAAAATGAAGGTGAAATCTTGATATGGGTCACAGATGACGACCGCAAAATCCCGGTCAAAGTAGGCACGGAAATAATTATCGGCTTTGTAGGCGCTGAATTAACAAAATACAGCGGTATCAGAGGTCCGATAAAAGCAAAAATAAAGAAGAAGAAGTAAGAGAAGAACCCCCTCCCCCTGCGGGGACTCCTCCTTAGACAGGAGGAGAGCCGGAGAAAAGATAATAAAGAAGGAAAACAATCATGAAAAAGACTCAACATTTATTAATCATAATCGCATTGTTCCTGTCCGTAATCGGCACGGCCTTCGGCGAAAAGAGCAAAGAAGATGTATACAATTACTTAAAAAATAAATATGCCGACGCCAAGGCTTTGACTGTTGATTTTGAGATCAAGGATGTTAACGCCAAAGGTTCTTTATCGGTCAAACGCGGAAATAAATATAAAATTGAATTCAATGACCGAATCATTGTTTGCGACGGAAAAAATCTTTGGAATTATGATAAAGCTCAGAAAAAAGTAATTCTAAGCAGCTATGAAAAGGATGATGAATCTGTCAATCTCGAAGACTTTTTCTTCAGTTTCTTGAGAGATTATAAGCCGACCGCTATATCCGTCAGAAAACTTGAAAACGGGCGTGGTCAGTATCTGCTGACATTAAAACCAAGCTCAGACTCTAAGAAATTGAATCAGGTAAACGAGTTAATACTATCAATAGACATAAAGACTATGAAGATTGCTTCAGTTTCAGTGGATGACGCCGATATATTTATGACATGGGAAATATCGAATCTTAAGACTCGCAAGAACCTGTCCGATAAGATATTCGATTTCAGGACTCCAAAAGGCACTGAATTAATTGACTTGAGATAGATTCGATACATTCTTGCTTTTCCCTTCGGCTCCGCTCAGGGAACGGCTTTGGAAGGCTTTGTCCTATAATTAAGATCTCCGTTAATTAAAAAAAAGAAATAACATTTATAATGTATGACGAACCCGTTTTCAGACCGCCGAGCGAGGCAGGATCGCTGATAATTCAGGCAACTCTCGGTTGCTCATGGAACAAATGCGCTTTTTGCGAGATGTATTCTTCCAAAAAATTCAGAGCTCGACCTGAATTGGATGTTTTTAACGAAATTAAAGACTTTGCTCCTTACGGCGCTGAAGTCCGAAAAGTCTTTCTGGCAGACGGGAACGCTACTGTTCTTTCGACTGACAGATTGCTGAAATTGATATCTTGGATTAATGAATATTTCCCAAAAGTGCGGAGAATTTCTTCTTATGCTTTGCCGACGGATTTGATTTCAAAATCCGATGAAGAGTTGAAACAGCTTTTTGAAGCCGGATTAAAACTTTTGTATATAGGTATTGAGTCCGGAGATGACGTACTCCTGAAGTTGATAAACAAAGGGGAAACTGCCGCCTCGACAATTGAAGGAATTAACAAGGCACAAAAGGCAGGGATTCAATGTTCGGTGATGATATTGAACGGACTCGGCGGCAAGAAGTATTCTCAGCAGCACGCGATTAATTCTGCAAAGTTGCTCAATGAAATTCAGCCTGATTTCTTATCCACTCTTGTCTTAAGTTTCCCGTTTGGAGAGGAGCATTATAAAACTAAATTCGAGGGTGATTATCAGTCGATGTCTACCACAGAACTGCTCTCGGAACTGAAATTATTTTTGGAGCATACTGAGTTGAAAAGCACGGTGTTTCGTTCTGATCATGCTTCTAATTATCTGATACATAAAGGAATACTCGGACCCAGCAAGCAAGGAATGATTGTAAAATAAGAATCCGCGATTTCTAAT
>JAQIDA010000025.1 GCA_027858275.1 Candidatus Kapaibacterium sp.
GCCCAACACATTATATACAATCTAATAATAATTATCAAATAATAATAACTTTTTTCTTGCTAATTATTTTCTGTGTCCGAGCTGTGAGTCAAACTTTTTTTTGCTGATGAACTCTGTCAAATTGCAGATATTTTTATATATTGGATGTTTGAGGGCAGAAAGTATTTTTGGATTGTTGATAAAACATCATATTTGTTCATGAATATATGGGCAAATCATCAACAACATCTGAATTTAGAGAGACGAGACAAAAAAAGAAAATCAGTAAATCGAGTCCTTGTAACGGGCCGGTATTTCGGTATTGAGAGCAAAAAAAATATTTTGCCGTCAAAATTGATGAGTATTGAAAAACAACACCTGACTGTATTTATGAATGATACAGGAATTGTGTTCAGAAAAATGTATTTTTATTCAACAGTTTTTTTCCGCGGAGGACAAACATGAAAAAGTATAGAAGTTTATTCTTAATAAAAGCAGCAAGTTTGATTTTGTTCGCTTTGTCATTTGTGCTTGTGTCCTACGGATCCTCGGATAACAGTTCTGATAAAGACAGCAAAATCCTCCGAGGTCCTAATTATTCTCAAGCCTCCTATACTAAACCGTCAGATATACCGGCTTCAAATTTCAGCGGAATTATTGACGCAAGTAATGCAGTAAAACCGGCACACTTTAAAATAATGAGAACGATATTTGCCGATAAACGTCAGTCGTATATTGTTCAAGCAGTTTTGTTGGATAAATTTGGCAATTATATAAAAGGCTACAGAACGAATGACCCGAGCATAGAGATAATAAGTTCTCATAGTTGTGACTCTCCCCCGCTTACATCAAAAATTCAAGCTTTCAATGAAGTCTCTGCTCGTGCAGGTGAAAACTATGATATAGAAATCGCAATAGATATTTCAGCATCTTCTGACAATCCGACATCATTTGCTCATTATATCAAAGATTACCTGTCTCGACAGTCTCCCGATGATAAATTTATGATTTCTGCATTTAATCAAAATTTTTCTGTTATTGTTCCATTGACTGACCCCAATGAAGCGACATGGGCTTTGTCTCAGGGAGATATGCCGCAACCGGAAGGTTTGTCTGCTCTTAACAAAGCAGCTTACTTAGGCCTGGAAGAACTAACCCGGGGTAAAAATAAAAAGAAGGTTCTGATTATTATCACTAATAGTTCTGACAATGCTTCTATTATTTATTCAGCAAACGATATTGCTCTTTTGTCTGCAAAAACAGGAATCCCTGTTTATATAATCGGGATTGGTAACGCACTTGAAAGCTATTCACTAAAATATATCACAGCCGCTACAGGGGGGCGATTCTACCATATTTTCAAAGAGGGTATATATAACCTTCACAAAATACTCGACGAAATAACTTATGCTCAGAAAAACCACTATGAATTTGATTTTCCTATTCAGAAAGAATTTGCTGATTGCTCGACATTAAAATCTACTGTTGAATTTAATACTGATTTTGCGACTGTTTCCGATCGTATTCATTTAATACTGAAGCCAACGGTTCAATCGCTTAGATATCAATCTCTGGCTAATTTCAAAGTTCGTGATACTGTTATTGCTGAAACATATAAAAGTCAACTACGATTCTTTGCTGAGGTTCTGAAGGACAATCCGTCAATACCCGTTGAGTTAATCGGGCATTGCAGTATCAAGGAATTCCCGAAACAGGAAAATGCTCTCTCAATACAGAGAGTTATGGGAGTCAAACGGTTTTTAACACAACTCGGAGTGCCTGAAGATCAAGTAAAAATCAAAGGCGAAGGAGCAGGACGACCTTTGTATTTCCTACAGACTAAGAAATGGCAAGGTTTCTACAATCGCAGAGTAGAAGTTCGATGGCTCGATCCGGATATCCTGCCTTTTGAAATCATTGCGGAATTGGGCTACACGGAAGAATTTGCGTTTGATGCTGTTGAGAAGTGGAAAAAAATGGGCTACAAAGCTTATTACGACAGATATTTACTTGAGAAAGACCAAGTCTACAGAATTAAGCTTTGGGGATATGCCTCTGAAGACGACGCCGAAGAGGCCGCGAAATTCCTGAGTCGTAAGTATAAGAGAAATTTTTATGTAGATTAAATTTCCATAACCGTAGGGTTAACCTCACGGTTTATTTGGTTCCTACATAAAAAACAGCGATTGAAATTAATCAATCGCTGTTTTTGTGTTTAGAATGGGGCCTTACTTATTTTTCAGACAACCATCTTTCTGCGTCAATAGCTGCTTCGCAACCGCTTCCGGCTGCTGAAACTGCCTGACGATATTTGCTGTCCTGGCAATCGCCGCAAGCAAATACGCCTTCGATATTTGTGTATGTTGAATCAGGTTTTGTAATGATGTAACCTGTTTCGTCAGTATCAATAACTCCGCCGAGGAAATTGTTGTTCGGAGTGTGCCCAATAGCGATAAACGCTCCTTCTGCAGTATGTTCTGTGAATTCGCCGCTAACTACGTTTTTAACTTTTATCCCGGTTAATTTTTTTACGCCCAAGTTTTCTTCACCGAGATATTCATCAACTACGCTGTCGAGTAAAAAGTTGATTTTTGGATTGTCTTTTGCGCGGTCAACCATAATTTTCGATCCGCGGAATTCTTGGCGTCTGTGGATAATTGTAACTGATTCTGCAAAGTGAGTCAAATAGTTTGCATCTTCAAGAGCAGTATCGCCGCCACCGATGACAAATACTTTAGCGCCGCGGAAGAAAAATCCGTCACAAGTAGCGCAAGCAGAAATGCCGAAGCCCCAATAATCGTCTTCACCTTTTGAATGCAATCTTTTGGCTGTAGCACCGGTTGATATAATAACAGCATCAGCCGTGTATTCCTTATCAGCGTCCGACCAAAGAGTAAAAGGTTGTTTTGAAAAATCAACCTTGGTAATGCTTTCATAGATTGATTTAGCTCCAAATCTCAAGGCTTGTTTTCTGAATATCTCCATCATTTCAGGACCTTGTACACCGTCAGGGAAACCCGGATAATTTTCTACCTCCGTAGTAATCGTCAACTGACCACCCGGTTGGAGACCTTCAAATATAACAGTTTCAAGATTAGCTCTGCCTGTGTAGATTCCTGCCGTAAATCCCGCAGGACCTGATCCGATGATAATAATTTCATGATGCTCACTCATTATATTTTCCTTCCATTAACAAATAATTTTTCTGTTTTTTTCTTCGTTTCAATGTGATATCCAATTTCTAAACAATTTAATAAATATTATCAGATTGCAAACACTGAATTACTTTATGTTGAATCTCACACGTTTTTTTCACTGTCTTATTTTTTAGTTTGTCCTATATATTTATTTTTAGACAGAATTTTTCTGCTTATTCGCTTTGAATTTTAGAATAAGTTCTTAGTAATATTTGCATAAAACATCAGCTCAGAGTCAGTATTGCTAACTTACTGTTAATATATAGTTAAGAGAGAATAAATTTTCAGCTGTAAGCACTGATTATTGATATTTTTATTTGTTTTTCGGAACATATTCCATAGGTTTGTATGGTGATAATTAATTGAACACAAAAGCAAAGTCGACTTGTTAATAAAAACAATTGATTACTCCGATAAGTTCTTTATGAAATTACTCAGCATCAAACAAATGATTTTTGAAGCAGTAATTGATAAAATTCTCAATTATTACAAGTTTAACAAAAATGGAAAAAAAATGAAAATATTTCTAGTCTATCTCCTCATCGGCACTTTAACTTTTGGCATTGTCAGCGCTGAAGAAAAAGATAGTTTCAGCCCTTCCGGAAAACCGTTCGCTAAAATATTTATGAATTATCATTATGATATGACAGCAGATGTTGACGGCGCTAGTAATTTTGAAATTAAAAGAGCCTACTTGGGCTACAAATATTCATTCAGCAGTGACATCTCAGCAAAGATAACAATGGATGTGGGAAGCAATATGGGAAGCAATGAAGAAGGCAGCGAGTATACAGCTTATTTAAAAGCAGCTCAACTTGATTGGAAAATCGTATCTCCTTTGAAATTATCTGTTGGTCTGATCGGTTTGAAACAATTTAATGATCAGGAGAAGTTCTGGGGCTATCGCTTTATTTATAAATCTTTCCAAGATCAACATAAATTTGGATCCAGCGCAGATTTGGGCGCAAATTTAGAAATCGCGCCGATGAAGATGCTCAAAGTGAATCTGTTGGTTGTCAACGGCGAAGGCTATAAAAATGTTCAAGATGAATATGGTACACACCGTATAGGGGCTAATGTTGTGGCAACTCCTCTTGACGGTCTTACTTTGAAAGCATATTATGATATGATGACTGCTAAGGAAGACAACGGGACTGAGATTGTTGACTCTCCGACTATCAGCAATTTGTCATTTTTCGCCGGCTACAAAATAAAAGATGCGTTCAGGGTAGGATTTGAATATAATAAGCTCATGAACGGTAAAAAATACAGCAGTGCCGCGGAAGATCATGAATTGAACGGTATCTCAGCTTATGCGACTTATATAATTAACAAGAAATTTGAAGTTTTCGGCAGATTCGATCAGCTTAGTTCTAATACACTCGCCAATGCGGATACAGAGTGGAATCTCGAAGATAACGGGAATTTGATTCTGCTTGGTCTTCAGTACTCACCTGTAAAAGGCGTTAAAACAGCTTTGAACTTTAGAACTTGGATGCATGCGGATTCTGATGTCGACGCATCATCACAGATTTACTTAAATTTTGAATATAAGCTATAAGAATTTGATTTTTTTTATAAAGCAGGAGCGGAATATTTTTCGCTCCTGCTTTTGTAATTCAAATTAATCCTCTGAATTGTTTTTTTCAATGGTCTTCGCGTTCCGATTCAATCCTGCCAGCTTCAATCTTTTGACATTACTATTCTTGAATATTTTTGAAAATTCTTCTTGAGTCATTTCTAAAACGTCATCTAATACAAGGCAAGTTTCCCCGTTTCTCGGGAGAAATTCCGGACGATCCGATAATTTGGCTTTTTGATTATACGGGCAAACGTTACGGCAAATATCGCACCCTAAAAGATAATCATTCATATTCTCAGCTATTTCCGTGGGTATATTCCATGGCTCTTTCTTTTCAATTGTCCAAAATGAAATACAGCGTCCTGCATCAAGAATTCCTTGATTGTCGAGTGCCTTAGTAGGGCATGCATCAATGCAAGCAGTACACGTTCCGCATATTGATGATACTTCAGAATCCGGTCCTATGAAAGCTGTAGTTATTATAACTCCGATAAATATCGAAGAACCATATTCCTTATTCAGTAACAGAGTGTTTTTGCCTCGGACTCCCAATCCCGCACGTTCAGCCCAAGATTTTTCAGGGACAGGTCCTGTATCAACGAAGATTCGATTTTTTGATTCAGGTTCAATCGTTTCGAGTGTTGTGACTAATTCTCGGAGTTTCGATTTAATCACTTCATGATAATCGTCACCCCAGGCATAAGATGAAATCTTTCCGAGTCCCTTCTCTCCGGCATTATCAGGATGTTTGATCCCTGTATTATAAGACATTGCACACACTATTACTGTCTGAGCACCGGGAAGTAACAGATCGATGTCAGCCCGCATATCAAGATGTCTTTGGAGAAAGTGCATATCCCCGTGCTTGCCGGCCTCTATCCATTCAGCTAATTTGTCAGCTTCTTCTCTCATTGGTTCGGCTGACGCAAAACCCGTCAGGCAAAACCCGAGAGATTTTGTTTTATTTATAATTTCTTGTTTGAGGATAGGATCATTCATTGTATTACCAATTATCCGCCCAAGCAGGACGTTCTTCTTCCGGTTCTTTTACATATATGGCATCATCTGTTTCGAGCACATCAAACTTCTTGAGATCTTTTGTGCTTTTGCTTCTATCGGCGGGGATTCCGGTTTCGAGATTGAACGAGTGACCGTGCAAAGGGCAAATTATGTAATTGCCTCGAACCAAGCCCTTCTGCATGGACTCCCGTCTCATGTGAGGACAGATACGGCTGAAGCAGTAAAGCTTCCCCTTCTCGCGGATCAGAACAACTTTTTCGAAATTTATTTCGAACTCGAACTTTCCTGAATTTTCTAATTCCCGGGTCGTACATATTTTGTAATATACGCTGCCGTTAATTTCTTTTCTATCTGTTAATTCCATTGTCTCGTCTCAGAGTTTTGTAATATCAACAATTTCACCGGCGGACTAGCCTTTTGGACCGTGTTTCAGTCTCGTTGCGATTTTATGGGCGTCATGCTCGAAAAATAAAATTGTGTTTTCTTTGAACGCTTCTTCAAGAATGGCTTGCTTCTCTTCGATTACTTTCATCGGATAATTATCGTACCCCATACCGTAATGAATCGGTACGTGTGCTGCTGTAGCCATCAGATCCGCACAATAGAGAATTGATTCTTTTCCGATTCGGATTTTTACAAGCTGCATTGCGTCTGTATGGCCATGAACGGGAATAACTTCTATACCGGGAAATAACTCGAATCTGCCTTCAATCAATTCGAGCTGATTATTTTCTTTCAAGGGCAAATAATTGTGAGGCATATATGATGCTCTGTCCTTCACCGAAGGATTCACGGCCCAATCAAACTGATCTTTTTGAACATAGTATGTGGCATTGCTGAAAGTAGGGACTGCTTTCCCGTCGCGCAGTACTGTAGCGCCGCCGGCATGATCGAAATGTAAATGCGTAAGAATTACATCAGTAATGTCATCTGTGCTTAATCCGAGTCGCTTGATTGCCGCCTCAATATCAGCGTCTTTTTTGTCTATGCCGTAAATATTGCAAAATTTATCGGGGAGTTTTGTACCGTTGCCGGTATCAATAAGTATTTTTCTGTCAGCGTCTGTAATTAACATCAGACGAATGGCCATGGGGATGCGATTGAATTCATCTCCTTGGTCGTAAGCTCTCTGCCACAATGCTTTAGGAATCATTCCGAACATCGCGCCGCCGTCGAGCCGGAATATTCCGGTTTCTATTATATCAATTTTCATCTTATCTTTTTTTTAAGTCAAACATAGTTCTACAGTTGATATATACGAATCAAGGGCGGAATATTGGCAGAAAATTAAAAAAAAATTGAAGCGAGAATTGTATTAAGAACAGAACTGAAGTCGGTAAAAACAGAAAATATGCACAGATCAATAATTTAGTGAGAATCATGCTCAACAGGCTCTGAGCTATATTCATCATGATTTTCTTTGCTATCTTTGTCGTGACTTAAAGGAGTAATATCGGTCAATTCATCTAAACTGAAATCATCTATCCAGAGAAGGAATAATCCGACTGTCAGAATGAGGCAATATCTCAATAGTGGATGATCGGGAAAAATCAACTCATCGGACAATCCCCAAATCCCTGACCAGACCAAAACAATCGCTATAGCTTTATAAATGATAAAGACAGTGGGATGCCTTGAGAGAAGCCCAAATGTTTTTTTTCTGAAGCTGTTGTTGTGCATTTTTCTTTTAATTTTTTCGTGCATGTAAGCCACAGTCCGGTAAATAAATTCTAAGTTTAAGTTGTTCTTTCTCGCTGTAGGAGATAGACCGAAGAGCTAACATACGGAAAGATAAGTTATTTATCAAAGAATGGGAGTAATTTACCATGTGAGCAGAAAAGAATGATCCTTCAACCAAGCTTCACAGTTTTGATAATCAGGCATTATTTTTTCCACAATAAGCCAGAAATCAGATGAATGATTCATCTCTACAGTATGGGCAAGTTCGTGAACAATTATGA